>NZ_BAABKK010000005.1:0-112212 GCF_039543785.1 Arthrobacter gyeryongensis | reverse complement strand
GCGGCGCTGGGTGTCAAGCAGTCCGGCGTCGTGCTCCGCTACATCCTGCAGGCCCGCGACCGCGGGCTCGGCGTCATTTTCATCACGCACAACCCGCACCACGCCTTCCCCGTGGGGGACCGGTTCCTGCTGCTCAAACGCGGGAAGTCGATCGGCTACTACGACAAGAAGGACATCACCCTGGACGAACTCACCGCCCAGATGGCCGGCGGCGCGGAACTGGCCGAACTCGCCCACGAACTCGAACAACTCGGCGGCCACACCGAAGCACTCAAGGAAGTCCAAGCCGAAGTCGCCGAAGTCACCGACGCCGCATACGAAAGCAACACCAAGCGCCACTAAGCGCGAACGTTTACAACCTGATGGAGCCACCATGGAAATGCTAATAGCCGGAAACTGGCGCGGCGCCGCCGACGGAAGGACCGAGGAAGTCCGCTCGCCCTTCGACGGCCGGACGATCGACACAGTCCCCGTTGCGACGGTCCAGGACGCCCAAGCCGCCCTTGACCGGGCCGAAATCGGCGCCCACCTGCAAAGGACAACACCGGCCCACGTGCGTGTCGATATCCTCCTGCGCGCAGCCGCCCTGGCAGATGAACGTGCCGAGGACATTGCCCAGACTATTAGCGCCGAATCCGGCAAGCCCATCACAGAGGCTCGGGGCGAGGCCAGCCGCTCCGGGAACATCATCCGTCTCGCCGCCTACGAAGGAAGCCAACTGTACGGCTCCACCCTTCCGCTGGACGCAAATGCCGGAACCGGTTTGGACAAGATCGGCTTCACCTTGCGGCAGCCGGTGGGCATCGTCGTCGCCATCACCCCGTTCAACTACCCGGCCCTGCTGGTGTTGCACAAAATTGCACCCGCGCTGGCAGCCGGTAACGCCGTCGTGCTTAAACCCGCCCGCGCAACGCCGCTGACGGCGCTGAAGCTGGCGCAGTGCTTCGTCGACGCCGGCCTACCGCCCGAGGCGCTGTCCGTGATCACCGGACCCGGCAGTTCCCTGGGCGACGTGCTCGTGACGGACCCGCGGGTCCGCAAGGTGTCCTTCACAGGCTCCACCAGCATCGGAACGCGCATCAGCTCGATCGCGGGCGTGAAGAAGCTGTCCCTTGAGTTGGGCGCTTCGTGCCCGGTAATCATCCTGCCGGACGCCGACCTCGAACTCGCCTCCACTGCGGTGGCGGCTGGCGGCTACGTCAACGCAGGCCAGGTGTGCATTTCGGTGCAGCGGGTCATCGTTGACCGCCGCGTCGAGAAAGACTTCCTGGACGCGCTTGTCCCGAAGGTTGAAGCGATCGCCTTGGGCAACCCCAAAGAAGAGGACACCCGGCTTGGCTCCCTGATTTCCGAAGAGGAAGCCTCACGCGTCCACGCATCGATCCTCGAGGCCCGCCATTCCGGTGCCCGGGTCCTCACCGGCGGTGACCGTGACGGCGCCGTGGTGACTCCCGCCGTCGTCGCCGGCGTCGATCCGCGATCCGCGCTGAGCCGGAACGAACTGTTCGGACCCGCCGTCGCGGTCTCCTCCGCGCCGGATATGGAAAGCGCCATCGCGATGGCCAACGACAACGAGTACGGACTCGGCGCGGGCATCTTCACGAGCGACGTCGCCGGAGCTGTACAGGCGATGCGGCAGATCGACGCCGGCAACATCCATATCAACTGGTCGCCGCTGTGGCGGGCGGACCTCATGCCCTACGGCGGCTTGAAAGGCAGTGGAATCGGCAAGGAAGGCGTCCGTTCTGCTGTCCAGGAAATGACCGAAGAGAAGACGGTCGTCCTGCACGGACGCCCCTGGTAACCACGACAACGGGAATAAGGCAATGACCACACCATCGCAGACCATCAGGCTCACCACGGCCCAAGCGGTCGTCAAGTACCTCTCGGCACAGTATTCGCTCGTTGACGGCGTCCGCCGCCGCTTGGTCCCCGCTGCCCTTGGCATCTTCGGCCACGGCAACGTGGCAGGCCTCGGCCAGGCACTGGACGAACTGGCGGATGACATGCCGTTCATCCAAGGCCGGCACGAGCAGTACCTGGCCCATATCTCCACAGCGTATGCCAAGGCGAGCCGCCGCCAGGCTGTCCTCGCGGTCACGGCCTCCATCGGCCCGGGCGCGCTCAACCTCGTGACCGCCGCCGGCCTGGCAACGGTCAACCGGATTCCCCTGCTGCTCCTGCCCGGCGACACCTACGCCACGCGTCACCAGGGACCCGTGCTGCAGCAACTGGAACACCCCACCGAGGCTGATGCCACGGTCAACGACGCGTTCCGGCCCGTATCGCGCTTCTTCGACAGGATCAATCGCCCGGAGCAGCTGCTGACGGCGCTTCCGCAGGCAATGCGCGTGCTCACGAGCCCCACTGACACGGGTGCAGTGGTCATTTCGCTGCCCCAGGACGTGCAATCCCACGCCTACGACTTCCCGGCCGAATTCTTCGAGCCGCGCGATTGGAAGATCCGGCGTCCGTTGCCGGACCTGGAAGAGGTCGACGACGTCGCACGGCTCATCCGTTCGGCCGAGCGTCCGGTGATTATCGCCGGTGGCGGCATCCACTACTCCGACGCCCACGCGGCCCTCGAGGCGCTGGCAGGGCAAACGGGAATTCCCGTCGTCGAGACCTTCGGCGGCAAGGGCGCCGTGACGAAGGACGAATGGTGGCAAGTGGGCGGCGTCGGACTCGAGGGCAACTTCGCGTCCAACACACTGGTCAAGCAAGCCGACCTGGTCCTCAGCGTCGGCACGCGCCTCACCGACTTCGCGACCGGCTCCCAATCGATCTTCGAAAACCCGGACGTCCGATTCGCGTCCTTGAACATCGTGGACGCCGATACCCGCAAGCAAGGCGCCACCGGGATCCTCGCGGATGCCCGCCTTGGCCTGGAAGCACTTGCCCGGGCCTTGGAGGGCCACAGCACCGCCGAAAACTGGCAGGAAACGGTCCATTCCGAGAAGGCAAAGTGGGCCCCGATCCGGTCCCAGTGGCTCGATGCCGACACTGCCTACCGCCCGGAGGACCACCCGGACGCGCCCGTCACCGGAGCCGTCCTGACCCAGCCGCAGCTGATCGGACTGATGCAGGAGCACGCGCGATCCGGCGACACCATCATTGCGGCAGCCGGAGGACCTCCCGGTGACCTGCAAAAAGTCTGGGATGCCACGGGCAACCGCAATTGCCACTTGGAATTCGGCTTCTCCTGCATGGGCTACGAAATCGCGGCCGGCATGGGCGTCCGCTTGGCCGAGGGCAATAACGACAACCGCGTGGTCACCTTCATCGGCGACGGCACGTTCCTCATGGCACCCACGGAAATCCTCACGGCGGCCCAGGAAGGCCTCAACGTCACGGTTGTCGTCTCCGAGAACCACGGCTACCAGGTCATCCACCGCCTGCAAATGAACCGCATGGGACGCGAATTCGGGAACGAATTCCGCTACCGCACCACGGGTGGCAGCGTCGCCGTCGACGACGCCCCCAAGGCGCGGCTGGACGGCGACTACCTCAAGGTGGACCTCCGGCAGATCGCCGAAGGCCTGGGCGCCCTCGCCATCCGGGCCACCACCGCGGAAGAGGTCCGGGAGGCGCTGGCCTCCACGCGCGACACCCAAGGACCCGTCGTGATCGTGGTGCCAACTGTTCCCCACGTGGACCTGCCCGGCGGCGACGTCTGGTGGGACGTAGCTCCCGCGGAAGTGTCCGGACAGGAATGGGTCCGCGCGTTGCGCTCGGACTACGAGCAGGCAAAGAGCCGCCAGCGGTGGTTCGGATGAGCACCTTGAGCGGCGGTAACCACGACGGCGGACCGCTCGACGGCGGCCGGCTGCGGCGCCGCTTGGCAGCCGGAGAGGTGACCCTGGGAACCTTCGTTGGCATGGCTTCAGCCACCGCGGTGGAAGTGTGCGCCGCTGCCGGAGCTGACTGGGTTCTGATTGATCTTGAGCACGGTTCCGGAGGCGAGGATGCCGTCCGCGACGGCGTCCTTGCCGCCGGAAGCTATGGCGTCCCCACCCTTGTTCGCGTGGAGAGCGGGGAACGGATCCGCATTGGCCGGGTCTTGGACCTAGGCGCGGCAGGCATCATGGTGCCCCGCCTGAACTCCGTTGAGGAAGCCGGCCAGGCCGTGAAGCACATGCTGTATCCGCCCTACGGCGACCGCGGCGTGGCAACGTACAACCGCGCGTGCCGCTGGGGCATGGACCGGGCTCCGTTGAGCGCAGACCAGCAGTCAGCCGTGGGAATCGTCCAGATCGAAACCCTCGACGCACTGGAACACGTGGAGGAGCTCGCGGCGCAGGACGGCGTGGATGTCCTCTTCGTCGGACCGATGGACATGTCCTTCGCTTTGGGTGTTCCGATGCAACTGGATAGCAGTGCCTTCCAAGAGGCGCTGCAGCGGGTGGTCGCGGCCGCGGAACTGCACAACAAAGCTGCCGGCATCCTCGCGGTGGACGGCATGGCGGCAGCCAAGTACGTCGGCCAGGGCTTCCGCTTCGTGGCCATCGGCTCGGACTCCACCATCATGGCGGCGGCGTTCCGGGACGCCTTCGACACCGCCCGCAATTGACAAGAATTTTCAACGAGAAAGGCATGAACGTGAGCCCAGAATCCCGCACAGTCGGTGTAGGCCTTATTAGCGTCGGATGGATGGGAAAGCTCCACTCGCGCGCCTACCAGACGGTCCCGTACGCGTACCCGGAGCTTGGCTTGACCACCAAGCTCGTCATCGCGGCGGACACAGCGCCGGATCGGGTGGACTACGCCCGCGAAGTCCTTGGCTTCGCGGAAGGCACCACCGACTACCACGATGTCCTGAACCACCCGGACGTGGATGTCGTTTCCATCTGCGCCCCCAACTTCCTGCACGCCGAGATCGGCATAGCAGCGGCCAAAGCGGGCAAGCACTTCTGGATTGAAAAGCCTGTTGGACGCGGCTATGAGGAAACCGCAGCCGTGCAGGAAGCCGCCGTGGAGGCCGGCGTCGTGACCTCCATCGGCTACAACTACCGCCACGCCCCGGCGGTGGAGCACGCCAGGAAGCTCATCGCGGACGGGCGCCTTGGGCGCATCACGAACGTCCGCGCAGTGTTCTTCTCCGGGTACGCGTCGGAGCCCAATGGCGCCCTGTCTTGGCGCTTTGACCGGAAACTAGCCGGCACCGGCGTGCTGGCGGACCTGTTCAGCCACGCTACGGACCTGTGCCAATATGTAGTTGGGCCCATCGCCGAGGTAACCGCGCTCACAAGCACGGTCTACACGCAGCGGCCCAAGCTGGCGATGGGGTCAGGGACGCACTTCGCGGTGATCGAAAACGGTGAAATGGGAGAGGTCGAGAATGAGGACTACGCTGCAGCGTTGGTCCGCTTCGGCCCGTCCGCCCGCGGGGCAGGCGCCGTCGGCACCATCGAATCCTCGCGCGTTGCCGTGGGCCCCGAATGCGGTTACCAGATCGAGGTCTATGGGACCGAAGGCTCGCTCAAATGGGACTTCGAGCGCATGAACGAACTCAAGGTCTGCCTGGGCCGCAACAACGACGAGCAGGGTTACACCACGGTCAACGCCAGCCCTCGTCACGGCGATTACGCACACTTCCAACCGGGGCCCGGCAACAGCATGGGTTTTGACGACCTCAAGGTCATCGAGGCCAAGAAGTTCCTCGTCGCCGTCACTGGAGGGCCTCAGGAAAACTCCAACATCCACGACGCCGCTTCAGCCGCTGCCATTGTCAGCGCCGCGGAAGCATCCTCGTTGTCCGGTCAATGGCAGAAGATCGAGGAAATCCACGGCACCACGGCAGCGCGGGTGTAACCATGGCACCTTCATCCGCCCGGCGACCGACGATCATGGACGTGGCAGAACGCGCCGGCGTTTCCAAGTCCTTGGTCTCACTCGTGCTGCGCGACTCACCGCGCGTCAGTGACGAACGCCGCCAGCGGGTGCTCAAGGCTGTTGAAGAGATGGGCTTCGAGTTGAACCTCGCGGCCCGGTCCCTGGCAACACGGGACAGCGGAACCATCGGTGTGCTGGTCAGCGACATGCACAATCCCTGGGCCTTCGACGTAGCCGACGCCGCACGGACCGTACTTGAAGAGGCCGGGCACACGGTCCTCTTCAGTGCGGTCACGGCGGCGGGCAGGGGAGTGGACCAGTCCATCCTCCAGGCCTTCCGGGACTTGCGGGTCGCGGGCCTGCTCGTCGTCGGAACCGTGCCTGACAAAGCACCGTTCAGCCGGGCCGTTTCCGGCGGAGCTGTGGTCTTTGCAGGTGGTGGACCGGACTACATCGATACCGCCGATATCGTGCGAAGCGACGATGCCCTCGGCATGTCCATGGTTGTTGAGCACTTGATCGCCCAGGGACACGAGAACATCGTGCACCTTGGCGGCTTGGGTGGCTCGGTTGGCCGGGAACGCGTGGACGGGTATTCGGCAGCAATGGAAGAGCACGGTCTGGCCCGTTACATCCGTGTGGTCGACGCCGACTTCTTCCAGGAGTCCGGCTATGTTGCCGCCCAAAGGGCCCTGAGTTCCCGCTCCACGCACCAGCGCCCCACAGCGCTGGCCTGCATCAACGACCTTGCCGCTTTTGGTGCCATGACGGCTGCCGATGAACGCGGCGTCGAAATAGCCGTCACCGGCTATGACAACATCGCGCTTGGTGCCATGCCGCGCCTGGGACTGACCACCGTTGACCCGGACAGCTCCACCATTGGCGTCACAGGGGCCACAACCCTCCTGGAACGCATCCATGGTGAGGGCAGCGGTTTCGTCCACCATTCCGTCACGCCCCACTTGGTCGTGCGGAAATCCAGCCTCCTCGGTCTCTAAACACAGGACTGAAGAACACCTCGTAACTACGCCGTTTTCGGCGCAGCCCCATACCTCCACATCTTCAAGGATGACGATGGCTTCCATAACAACACCCCAAATCTTTGTCGCTCTCGGCAGCGTCGAACCCGGCTTGGTGGAACCGGTCCTGTCCGAGCACCAGCGACTCATCCAGGACCCCACCGATGAGGACCTGGCCAACGCCGATGCCGCGATCGTCAGGGCCGCCTACCGCGTGGACCGGGAACTGTTGGACCGCATGCCGGCCCTCAAAGTCATCGCCCGGACCGGCGTCGGAACCGAGCTCGTGGACGTTGCCGAAGCGAACCGGCGCGGAATCCCGGTGATCATCACCCCGGGAAGCAACACGGCTTCCGTGGCCGAAGGCGTGTTCGCCCACCTGTTGGCGCTCGTCAAGAAGCTTTCCCCACTAACCGCGCTGGTCCGCGAGGGACGCTGGGAGCAGCGTGCCGCCGTCGGCGTCGGAGACCTCGAGGGATTCACGCTCGGAATCATCGGTTACGGCCGCATTGGCCGCAGGGTAGCGCGGATCGCCGAAGCCTTCGAGCTCAAGGTCCTCGCCTACGATCCGTTCGCGGAGGTTCCCGCGGAAATCCGGTGCGACACCGTAGAGGAGCTCCTTGAAGGCAGCGACTTCACTACCCTCCACGTGCCCCTGACACCCGAAAACCAGAACCTCATCAACGCGGACCGCCTCAAGGTCATGAAGCCAGGAGCGGTCCTCATCAACTGCAGCCGTGGCGGCCTCATCGACCTCGACGCCGCATGCGAGGCGCTGCGGTCCGGACAGCTCTCCGGGCTCGGCCTGGATGTGTACGATCCCGAGCCGCCCGCGCACCACCCGCTGTTCGACCATGAAAACGTGGTCCTGACTCCGCACCTGATGGGATTCACCCGGCAAGGCATGGCCCACACCGTCAGGGACGCCGCCCAAGGTGCGGTCGACGTCCTCGCTGGCCGCACGCCCGCCGCGGTGGCAGCGCCATGACAGGTCCCAAGCCAGGCACGTCCCCGTCAATCGTCCAAAACCAATCCAAGCCCGGCTTTTCCCGGGCAACTCGCTAGAAAGGACCTCCACACATGTCCACTGAACCAGCCGTGAAGCCCCTCAAAGTTGCGTTGTTCGGATCGGGCCGTATCGGGCAGGTCCATGCTCGGAACATCGCTGCCCACCCGGACCTGGAATTGGCATGGATCGCCGACCCCTTCATTGAAGGAGCCCGCAAGTTGGCGGCCGGAACCGGCGCTGTCGCCGTCGAGTCGGCCGACGAGGTCTTCGCGAACGGCGACCTTGACGCCGTCGTGATCGGCTCGCCCACCAACACGCACGTGGAGCTGATCGCACGCGCCATGGCTCAAGGCGTGGCGGCCCTCTGCGAGAAGCCAATCGACCTCGACATCGATCGTGCGCTCGCCTGCCGCGACGCCATCCGAGGCAACAACACGCCCCTTATGCTCGGGTTCAACAGGCGCTTCGATCCGAACTTCGCGGCCATCCAGTCACGCGTCGCAGGGGGCGAGATCGGCCGCCTCGAACAGCTGACCATCATCAGCCGGGACCCCGCGCCCGCGCCGGCGGCCTACATTGCCACCTCGGGAGGGATCTTCCGGGACATGAGCATCCACGACCTGGACATGGCCCGGTTCTTCGTGCCGGACATCATCGAAGTTTCCGCTACCGGTACCAACGTGTTCTGCGACTACATCGAGGAAGCCGGTGACTTCGACTCCGTGGTCATCACCCTCAGGGGAAGCGAAGGCGAACTCGTCACCATCACCAACTCCCGCCACAGCGCCTACGGCTACGACCAGCGCCTGGAGGCGTTCGGCAGCGAGGGAATGCTCAACGCGGGCAACGTCAGCCCGACGACGGTGCGCAAGTACGGTGCTACCGGCACCGAAGAGGCGGACGCCTACCTGCCGTTCTTCCTGGAGCGTTACGCCGAGGCCTACCGGAACGAGCTGGACAGTTTCGCCAAGGCCATCCGCTCGGGCACTGCCTGCAGCCCGGGATTCGACGACGGCCTGCAGGCACTTGCCCTGGCCAACGCTGCCGAAGAGTCCGCCCGCTCGGGCCGCGCAGTTAAGATCGGGCAGCCGTAGCCATGCCACTTCTCCAAGACAAAGTGATCCTCATCAGCGGGGGCACGCAGGGTTTGGGGGCCGGCGTCGCACGACGCGCAGCCGCCGAAGGTGCGGCCGGGATTGCGATCACCGGGCGGAACGCGGACTCAGGTGAACGGCTCGCCGCGGAGATCACAGCCTCCGGCGTCGAAACCCGGTTCATCAAGACGGACCTCGCCGACGTCGAACAGGCCCGGAACTCGGTGCTTGAGACGATCAACGTTTTCGGGCAACTCGACTGCGCGGTCAACGCGGCGGGCCTGACCACCCGTGGCACCATGCTGGACACCACGCCCGAGCTTTTCGACGCGCACATCGCGGTGAACCTGAAATCGCCGTTCTTCATCATGGCCGAAACCATCAAGCATCTTTGTAGCAGGGGTGTGCCAGGAAGCATCGTGAACGTCATCTCGATCGCCGAACTGGGCGGGCAGCCGTACTTGGCGCCGTATGTGGCGGCCAAGGCCGGCCTGGCCGGGGCAACCCGCAATGCGGCGCATGCCCACCGTTGGGACAAGATCCGCATCAACGGGCTGGATATCGGCTGGACCGCCACGGACGGCGAAGCCGAAACCCAGAAGAAATTCCACGGCGCAGGGGACGACTGGCTCGAAAAGGCCAACGCATCCGTCCCCATGGGAAAGCTCGGCCAAGTGGACGAGATCGCCGAATTCATCGTCTTTCTCCTCTCCGACAGGAGCGGTGTTGTCACAGGCTCGGTCATCGACTGGGACCAAAACGTATACGGAGGATCAGATTGAGCACCATCACCAAGCGCCTTGCCGCAGCACCCATTTCCTGGGGCGTCTGTGAAGTCCCCGGATGGGGCCACCAGCTTGAGGCCGACAGGGTCTTGTCCGAAATGACGGAGCTGGGAATCAGTGCCACCGAGTTCGGCCCCGCCGGCTTCCTCCCCGAGCAGGCCACCCAACGCGCGGAGGTGCTGAAGCGGCACAACCTCCAGGCCATCGGCGGATTCTTCCCAGTCATCCTGCACGATCCGTCCAAGAACCCCTTGGATGTCGTGTCGGCCGAGTTGGACGCGTACGAAGCAGCCGGGGCCAGCGTCATGGTCCTTGCCGCGGAGACGGGCGTCGCAGGTTACGACCAGCGCCACGAGCTCGACGCCGAAGGCTGGGAGCTGTTCGGCAGGAACCTCGACGCCGTGGTCAAGGCCGCCGCTGACAAAGGTATCCAGGCGGTGGTCCACCCGCACGTGGGAACCATGATTGAAAGCACCTCGGATGTTGACCGGGTCCTGAACGACACTGCTGCGAACTTGTGCCTCGACACGGGTCACCTGCTCATCGGTGGCACCGATCCTGCCTTGCTCGTCCGCGGCTACGCAGCCCGTATCGGCCACACCCACCTGAAGGACGTGCGAACCGCCGTCGCGCAGCGTGTCCAGGCCGGTGAGATTTCCTACACCGACGGCGTCAAGGCAGGGATGTACGTGCCGCTGGGCCAAGGCGACGTAGGCATCGCCGGAATCGTCCGGGACCTGCTGGACGCCGGTTACGAGGGCTGGTTCACCATGGAGCAAGACACCATCCTCGAAGCCGAACCTACCGACGACGGTCCGGTCCGGGATGTGCGGCAGTCCGTGGCCTTCCTGCGTCAACTCGAAACGGAAATCAACCGATGAGCGCGGTCCGCTGGGGAGTGCTGACCACGGCACGGATCGCCCAAGGCAGGTTCCTGCCCGCCATGAGCCGGGCTCGGAACGCAGTTGCGTCGGCCATCAGCAGCCCGAACGGAAAGGCTGCCGAAGTTGCAGAGCGCTTCGGCATCCCGGCCGCCTATTCTTCCCACGAGGAATTGCTGGCCGATCCAAGCATCGAAGCCGTCTATCTGCCCTTCCCCAACTCGCTGCATGCCGATTGGATTGTGGCGGCCGCAGAGGCTGGAAAGGACATCCTCTGCGAGAAACCACTCGTTGCCAACACCCACGACTATCGCCGGGTGCTGGAAGCCTGCGAACGCAACGGGGTGAACCTGATGGAAGCGTTCATGTACCGCTTCCATCCCCAGCACCAGAAGGTCCGTGAGTTCATCGACTCGGGCAAGATCGGCGAGTTGGTGTCCATGCACGCCCGCTTCCACTTCGTCATGGACCGAAGCGAAGGCGAGGTCCGCCTCCAGCCGGGAATGGACGGAGGTGCGCTCAACGACGTCGGTTGCTACGCCGTCGACATCATGAACATGGTCATGGGCCGTGCGCCACAAACCGTCTACGGCAAAGGCACAAGCCGCACGGACCCGGTGGAAACGACCATGGCCGCGATCCTGGACTATGGGGATGTCCTAGGAACGCTGGACTGCGGCTTCGAAGGCCCGCGCACCAACACGTTCCAGATCATCGGCACGAAAGGCCACATCACCCTGGACAAGGCTTTCGACCCGGACCCGGGCGAAATTGCCCGCGTTACCGTGTCCTTCCGCGACGGCCGGACCGAATCAGTCGACATCGGGGAAGACCCGTTCAAAACCGAAATCGAACGGTTCAGCGCGTGGGTGCGCAACTCCGGACCCGAACTTGTCCACAGGGAATTGACCGAACAAAACCTGGCCGTCCGGCTGGCGCTCCAGGAATCACTCGCCACCGGCTTGCCGCGGGATGTCAACGAAGTACATGCCGTGGAGCACCACCTACTACAGGAGCAGTAATGACCATCATCAACCACTTCATCAGCGGAGCCGAGGCTGCCGGCAGCGGCACGGGCACCAAGCCTGTCTACAACCCGGCCACGGGTGCCGTGACGGCCCAGCTTCGCCTGGCCAACCTGGCTGATCTGGACGCCACCGTTGCCGCCGCAAAGAAGGCTGCTGCGTCCTGGGGCGACATTTCGCTGGCCAAGCGCACCGCCGTGCTGTTCAAGTTCCGTGAACTCGTGGCTTCGCATGTGGACGAATTGGCTGCCTTGATCACCGCCGAGCACGGCAAGGTCCTCAACGACGCCAAGGGCGAGATCGGCCGTGGACTCGAGGTCATCGAATTCGCGTGCGGCATCCCGCAGTTGCTCAAGGGTGAGTACTCGGACCAGGTCTCCACAGGGATTGATGTCTTCTCGTTCCGGGAGCCCGTCGGCGTGGTCGCGGGCATTACCCCGTTCAATTTCCCGGTCATGGTGCCGCTGTGGATGGCGCCGATGGCGATTGCGACCGGAAACGCGTTCATCCTCAAGCCCTCCCACCGAGTACCCTCGGCTGCGATGCTGCTGGCAAAGCTGTGGAAGCAAGCGGGCCTGCCCGACGGTGTATTCCAGGTCCTGCACGGTGATCGCGATGTCATCTCCGGGCTCCTGACGCACCCTGACGTGGACGCCATCTCGTTCGTGGGTTCCACTCCTGTTGCGAAGCACATCCTTGAAGTAGCGACGGCTCACGGCAAGCGGGTCCAGGCCTTGGGCGGGGCGAAGAACCACGCCATCATCATGCCCGACGCCGACCTCGACAACGCCGCCGACCACCTGGCCGCAGCCGCGTTCGGTTCCGCCGGGCAGCGTTGCATGGCAATCTCTGTTGCGGTCGCCGTCGGCGATGCCGCCGATCTGCTGGTCAAGAAGGTTGAAGAGCGTGCCCTCGACGTCAAGGTCAAGAACGGCACCGAAGCCGACGCCGACATGGGGCCCGTGATCAGCCCCGAGTCCCGCGAGTTCATCGTCAAGACGGTGACCGAAGCAGAGCAGGCCGGTGCTGCGATGGTCGTGGACGGCCGCGACTTGGTGGTCCCCGGCCACGAGGACGGTTTCTGGGTCGGCCCCACCGTGATCGACCACGTCAAGACCGAAATGAGCGCTTACCAGGAGGAGATTTTCGGACCCGTCCTGGTGGTGGTGCGGGTAGAGGACCTGGATGAAGGCATCCGACTGATCAACGCCAATCCGTACGGCAACGGCACGGCGATCTTTACGTCCTCGGGAGCGTCCGCCAGGAAATTCCAACGTTCAGTGGACGTTGGCATGATCGGCATCAATGTGCCCTTGCCTGTTCCGGTGGCGTACTACTCCTTCGGCGGCTGGAAAGCCTCGCTGTTCGGCGACAAGCACATCTACGGTCCCGAGGGCGTCTCCTTCTACACCCGCGGGAAGGTCATCACGTCCCGCTGGCCTGAGTCGACCCACGCTTCGGGAGCTTCGTACAACTTCCCGTCCAACTGAGGCGGACCGCTCGGTGACGGCTGCGCTGGCTGCAGCGCAGCCGTCACGTGGGCCGGGCGAAACGGTGGCAGGATCGAAGCATGACTGTGTCGTTCACATGCCGTACTCATATCGGAATGGAGCCCGGGGAGCTCTTCGACCTCGCCCGCAATGTCGACGCGCACGTCGGCTCCATGGCCAGGTCCCGGGAACGTGCGGTTGGCGGCGTCGTGTCCGGGCTGCTCTCGGAAGGCGACGAGGTCACCTGGCAGGCCTGGCATTTCGCGGTGCCCCTGCGGATGAGCAGTCGGATCACACGGTTTCGCTTCCCTGATTCGTTTACGGACGAGCAAGTGCGGGGTCCCTTCCGTTTCTTCCGGCACGTGCACGAGTTCCTTCCCGACGACGGCGGCACGCTCATGATCGATCGCGTCGAGTTCGCGGCGCCCTTCGGCGTCGTGGGCCGGCTTGCGGAGAAAGCCTTCCTGGGGCGATATCTGCAGAACCTCATAGAACAGCGCAACGAATACCTTGCCCGCAACGGTGCCGCCGCATGATCAGGGCGGCCCGCGCGGACGAACTGGAACGGCTCCGCGCGATCGAATTCGCCGCGGGGGAGATCTTCCGTTCTCGCGGGATGGACGCTATTGCAGACGACGAGCCATTGACCGTCACGGAGTTGGCTATCTTCCAGGCACGCGGCGGAGCTTTGGTCTTTGCCGACGCGTCAGACGTACCCGTGGCCTATCTCCTGCTTGAACACCTCGACGGCAATGCGCACGTGGAGCAGTTGAGTGTCCACCCATCGCATGCGCGGCAAGGTCTCGGGAGCGAGCTGCTGGACGTCGCCGAAAAGTGGGCGCACGCGGAGGGCTTGGAGTGGCTGACCCTGACCACTTTCCGCGATGTTCCGTGGAATGCGCCCTACTATCGCAGGCTGGGTTTCGAGGAACTGGGCCCGGAGATGTTGGAGGACGGACTCCGGGGCATCCTGGAATGCGAGGGCTTGGTGGGCCTGAGCCGTTGGCCGAGGATCGCCATGCGGCGGCGCGTCAGATCAATCCTCATACAGGGGAATTCTGTCAGTCTGTATTGACAGGTACATGCTGTCAGTTCAAACTGACAGCATGAACGGTGATGAGCTGACTTCCCACATCCCTGCGACGGACCCGGCAATCGGCCTCCGCGCAGTGGGTGCCCTGCATCGCTTGGCCGAAAAAGTCGAGGCCACCAACGTGGCCATCGCGCGGCAGCAGGGCTGGTCCTGGGAACAAATCGGTGATGCTTTGGGCGTCTCCAAGCAGTCGGTCCACGCCAAATACGGAAAGTGAGCCTGTCATGTTTGAACGATTTGCCGGCGAAGCCAGGACCGCTGTCCATGCCGGCGCCGAGGAAGCCAAACGCCGCGGAGACCGCAGAATTGGCACGGACCATTTGCTGCTGGGATTGCTCCACGACCCCGAGAGCTGCCGGACTTTGGAGACAGACCTGGAGTCGGCCCGCGCCCAGCTCGATGCCCTCGACCAGCAGGCGATGGAGGCCGTGGGCATCACGCTGGGGGATTTCGGCCCGCTGGATGCGCCCAAGGGAAGCAGTCGAACCACCTTCACGTCGGCCGCCCGCTCAGTCATCCAAGACTCCTTGGTATTGACCACCCGGGAGAAGGCCCGAAGGATCAGCGCGCGGCACCTTCTGCTCGCCCTGCTGGAGCGGCATGAACCGGATCCGGCTGCCGTCCTGCTGCATAAGCTGGGCGTGGATACGGCGGCACTGAAGGCCCGGCTCGAGAATCCGGAGTCCTAGGCCGACTGTCGTTGCGGGCGCCAATAGTACAGGTCCCCGAAATAGTGTTCCGTCATAGTCGGCGGGTCCGCGCCGGGCGAATTACTGGTCACTTGGCTGGGAGCGGACTGGTGGAAGCCTGGCAGGGGTGGGGCTGTCGAGCGGTAGGTATGCCCAGTGGGAGTGCGGATGTCGAGGACATGCCGTGTCCCGGGGCGTGTTGTTGCTGCTCTGGTTTGTGGCGTCCAGCCGGGGAGTTCTTTGATGTGGTTGCAGGCTTCGCAGAGGCCGGCACCGTTGGCCAGGCTGGTGGGGCCTTCGTCGTGCCAGGGGATGATGTGGTCGAAGTGCCGGATGGGTGCGTCGCAGTACGGGGTGCGGCAGGTGTCGTCGCGGGCCTGGATGAAGCGCCGCATGCCCGCGTGGAAGAGCCGCGCCCGGGAATCAGTGGCGACAAGCTCGCCGGTCCCGGGGGCGGTGAAGAGACGGCGGAGCCAGAGCTTGAGATCTTGGTCTTGGCCGGGCTGGCCGTGCCCGGGTTTGCTACCTTCGGCTTGGTTCTGGTTCTGGTTCCCGGCCAGGAGTTCCCTCGCCCAACCCGCGGGGACGATGCCGTAGCCGGGCAGGCGTGCCGGTTCGGTATCGCCTTGGAAGAGGGTGCGGTCGGTCATGACGAGCTGCACCTCGACCCCGCTGATCCCTCCTGGGGTGCCGGTGGTGCGTTCGACCAGGGCATCGGCCATGATCTGTCCTCGGCTGCGGGCGTCCCCGCCGGAGCGCAGCGAGTCTGCATGCCGGGTCAGGGCCGCGTGCACGGCCACGCCCTGCGCGACGGGAAGAAGCGCGGTCAGATAGGTCATGGTGTCCGGGGCCGGGCGCAGGCTCACGTGCCGTTCGGTGGCGGCGTGGCTGGCACGTTGGGTGACGGAGCGGGGGTCCCGGCGGTAGGCCGCGGCCCGCGCCGCGGCGATGATTGCCTTGTCTCCGGCGCCGTCGAAGGCCCCGGTGTCGGCGGCGAGTTCCTCGTCCACCGCGCAGCGGTCCTCGGCGGACAGGCAGGCTGTTTCCTTCACGAGCAGGGTCGCCCGCCATTCGTTCAGCCGTCCGGTGTCCAGTGCGGCGAGGGTGCGTGGCATTTCGCTCACGAGCGCCTTGGCCAGGCCGTGGAGCCGGGATCCCCGGGCCGGTGACTCCCGCCGGGCCAACGCGATTTGGGCTCCGACGCCGCGTCCCTGTTCCTCGGCCGGGACACCCGCCGCCGCGTCGGCGCTGCGCTGGGCGGTATCGAAGGCGACGGCGATCTTCGCCTGCGCAGCCGCGGCCGCGGACTTCAGATCCTCCAGGGCACGCAACTGGTCAATCAGTTCAGTACTGACGGAGCCTGGCCGAAGCGATCTCACGGCGTCGATCAGATCCTCCACCCGAAGGCACGGCCCCTGGACGCACGGGCCAGCAGCCTCCGGAACCGCATCGCCGAACGGCGCGCCTCCTCCGATCAGCTGTGTTCCCCGGTTCCCGGCCATAACCAAAGCATTCCAGAGGGGTCTGACATTAATAGTTCTCCACCATGTTGCATCCGATCAGGTCGGTCCGTTGTGACGGTTTGATTCAGCCATGTGTCTCGCTTGTCGGTCTCTCTTTTCAGGGCTGTACTTGGTCGACGACCAAGTTGACCTCACGGAACTTCTACCTGGGGAGTGAAGAGGCTTTCGTTTGGGCTCCAGGGCATATATGCAGCGTTTGGATTTAACTCTGGTGCTCGTGGTTCTGGGGTGTTACTTTCCGACCAGCCTTTCAACTTGGGGGGAGGCGATTGAATCAGGATCGGTTGAAAGGCGGACCTTTATGTTGACGCGTCAAAAAATAAGTGCAGGAGCTACTGCACTCGGACTTATTCTGGTGGGGATTCAGCCGCAAGCTGTTTTCGCTAAGGACCATGAGGATCCGGCACAGCCCGATTTACCAGCCGCGGGAGTGAGTCTGGCTACGGGCACGCGGCCCACGAAACCTAGTCCCCAGTCTCCGACAACCGTCATTGGTCCGGCCGACGAGGCTGCCGCGTCTGCACAGTCACAGCAGGGATCCGCGCTCGCTAAAATCTACCTCGACGCCAACGGTCACCCTGCCACGCTTCCGAAGGAACTTCAGCACCCGAAAAACCTCGGGCCCAACGGTGAGCCGAAGGGCGAGTCGGCAGAGTCGACGTCGACTCTGCCGCAGGTAACGGCCGCATCGATGTCTAAAGGGTCGATGACAGTACCTGCGTCAAGGCCCGTCCGCCTTCTATGTGCGCTGGGCCCTGCCGCAGTTCTATACGCCCACCCGTGTCCGGACACGCCACGTTTCGGGAGATAACCGCCAAGGATGCCAAGGACGTCCTTTCCGGGCCCTGCAATCCGCATTCTGCGGCGGGGTCACCTATTGGTGACGTTCCAAACACGGATCAATCCTGAGACCAGTCCGACGGTTGTGGCTGCGATTGCGCTGCCATAGAGAATGTCCGTTCCCTTGACGGCTGCGCTGACGATACCGAATCCCGGGGCTCCTGAGGCGAGACTGGTCCCTCACGTTCCTAGATACCTACCGGCACGGGGTCCCCTCTCCGCCGAGAGAGCTACCCGGCAACCAGCTCAACCTCGTAGCCGTCAGTATTCACCAGATAGGCGGCGTAGTGGTCGGCCCCGCCGGCATGGGGATATTTGCTCTCGAACATCTCGTACCAGCCCGAGTCGGCGCCGAGCTCCCGGAGCCGGTCCACGTTCTCCCTGGTGCCCGCATGAAAGGCGAGATGGTTGAGCCCGGGCTCCGTCCTGCGGTGCGTGCTTCCCGTGAGCGCCGTGGACTGTTCGATCACGATGTACGTGCCCCCGAGTTTCCAACTGCAGCCCTCGGGCCATTCCTGGAATTGTTCGTAGCCCAGTTCGGCCAGTAACCAACCCCACTCTTCCTGCGCCCGGCTGATGTGGGGTACCCAAATTTCTACGTGGTGCAGCGAACCCACCGGAACATCAGCCATGCGCAGAGTCTACGTTTGACGGGGGCCCGCGGGAATGCCGGGCAACTCCACCACAAATGCCGCGCCGCCCTCAGGCGCGGCGCGCACGCTGATGCGACCACCCATCCGCTGCACGATCCTTGCGGCGATGGACAAACCCAGTCCGCTTCCAACAGGCCGTTCTCCGCTGTATCTGGCAAAGAGCGCACCGCGTTCAAACGCGACGGCGGCATCCGCCTCCGTGAGGCCAGGTCCGCCGTCGCGCACTTCAACGGTTAGCCCGCTGCCGGAAGGATAGGCGGCGAGCACAACGGGAGCCCCTTCCGGTGTCACGCGCAGGGCGTTTTCCAGCAAACCGTCCACCACTTGGCGCAGCCGCTGGCCATCGCTGCGGACCGGCAAGGGCCCAAGAGGCAGTTCGAGCCGTCCCGCGACCCCGTTCTGGACGCACACCGCTTGCCAGGCCTGCCAACTCTCGCGCAGGATCAAGGATGCGTCCACGGGCTGGAGTTCCACCCGGAAGTCGTCGCTCTCAAGCCGTGCCAATTCCAGGAGATCGCGGACAAAACGGTCCAGGCGGTTGGTTTCGGCCACGAGGGTCCGCCCGACCCCGACCACGTCGTTTCCGCTGACCACGCCATCGGCAAGCGCCTCGGCGTAGCCCCGCAACGCGGTCAGAGGTGTCCGGATTTCATGCGAAATGGAGAGCAGGAACTCGCGTTGGCGCCCCTCGCTGGTCCGGAGCGCGGCGTCGAGGGCCGCCAGCGCCTGAGAAACCTCCACCACTTCGGCGGGCCCGCCTGGCGCCACAGCCACGGATCGTTCTCCGGCCGCGAGGCGATGTGCCGAATGTGCCGTTCGCACCAAGGGCCGGCTCAACCATTGGGCCAACAGGCCGCCGGCCACGATGGCGAACACGAGGCAGACCCCGAGGGCAATCAGCATGCGGCTCAACAGGGGAGCGGCGGCGGCGCGGATTTCGGACACGGGCTGAGCCAGTACAACGCCACCGCCTGCCGCCAACGGCCGGGCCTCGAGGACAACGGTGTTCTGCGGACCGTTCACCGACGTCGAGACCGACTTTCCGGCGAGGACATCCGCCACTGTCCTGGCATCCACCAGCCTTGCCCCGCCGCCTGTCACGCGACCGTCGGTGCTGATTTGCGCTAGCCTCGCGCCGTGCGTGAGCAGATCTGCGCGAAGGTCCTGCAGGCTTCCAATGCTTGACTGCTTGCTGAGGGAATCGGCCTCAACCGCGAGATACTTCTTGGCTTCGTCCACGGCCGTAGCGTTGACCAGTTGCGCGGCCAGAAGGCCGGCAAGTATGACGGCGACAGTCGCGACGGCGGCGATCACCGCCGTCGTGCGACCGGCCAGTGTGCCGAACCAGCGCCTCACGTGGCTCCCCCGGCGGCGGGGCGGGGGCCGGACGATTGGGAAGCTGCAGCGGAATAGCCGACGCCGCGGCTCGTGGCGATGGGGGAGTGCTCGCCGAGCTTGGCGCGGAGCTGCGCGATGTGCACATCCACGGTCCGTCCGGCGGCGTAACTGGCCTGCCCCCACACGGCGGACAGGAGCTGCTCACGGGAAAAGACCCGGCCAGGCTGCGCCATGAGGTACGCGAGGAGGTCGAATTCGGTGGCGGTCAGCGTGAGTTCTTCGGCACCTGCGCGTACTGTCCGGTTCAGCGGGTCCAGTTCGACGCTGCCCAGCACCAGCGGTCTGGACCGTGGGGTTCCTTCGGTCCGGCGCAGGACCGCCTTCACCCGGGCGACCAGTTCGGACGGCGAAAACGGCTTGGTGAGATAGTCGTCCGCGCCCAATTCCAGGCCAAGGACGCGGTCCACTTCCTCATCGCGGGCCGTGACGAACAGCACGGGCGTCCAGTCCTCTGCCTGTCGCAATTGCTTGCAGAGCGCGATTCCGTCCATGCCGGGCAGCCCGACGTCGAGGATCACCGCGACCGGTTTGAGCCGTTTGATTTGTGCCAGCGCCGAAATCCCGTCCCGCTCAACGTGTACGCCGAACCCCGCGCGGCCCAGATAAAGGCGCTGGATATCGGCAATCGCCTGTTCATCCTCGGCAATCAGCACCAATCCGCGGCTGTCTTCCATGCGTCCATTCAACAGCACGGACGGAGCCCTTGGAGCGTCGTTGTCAGCCGGTGGCGACGGTTTTACATTCCTCGAACATTGGCCGAACAATCAGTTCACGCGGCCGGACCAGAGTGTGGTGAAGAGCGCCGGAGGATCGACCACCGGCCGGAACAAAGGACACGGACCATGAACAACAGCACCCCGAACTCCAGTACCCCAACTCCGTGCCGCAAGCGCACCCGGTCCCGCACCGCCGTCGTCGGTGTCCTGGCAGCTGGCCTCCTGCTGGGCGGCGGCGTGATCGCCGCAAACGCGGCCACCTTAAACAGCACGAGTACGACGGCGGCAGCCACCTCCCAGCCCGAGGCGACGGCCGCGACGGCTGCCGTCGCGGCCAAAACGGCTCTCGCGCGGCACCCGCTGGCGGCAGGCCTGCGGTTCTTCGTGAACGGTGACAGTACCAAGCCGAACTACGGCCAGCGCGCCGCGAAGATCGCCACCTTCATCCTGGACAAGCGCCCGAAACTCGCCGCAAAGCTTCCAGCCGCCCTGCAGGCGGACTTGAAAGCGCTCAAGGATGCTGCGGACGGCGAGCGGGTCGCGAAAGCCACCCACATCAGGGACACCGCGCTGAACGGCGGCTACGGTCCGAAGATCCAGGCGCAGGCAAAGCGCATGCAGGAGCAGAAGGCCGACCGCAAGGCCTAAGGACAAGGCTTAAACGACGGCAAGGCTGGTTATTTGCAGCGTTCCGCTACAAATAACCAGCCTTGCTCTGCGGACGCGGGCCGCCCGCAGCCCGCGTCCGCCCTGTGTCTGGACCGGCAGTGTGCCTAGGCCGGGACGGGGTCCCGGTCCGGCTCCGCTGCTACGAGGGTGCCGTCATCGAACGGCATTTCGTCCAGGTCGATCAACGGGTTGGTGTCCTGGGTGGCCACCAGCTCGCGAGCCTCGGCCTGGGTGTCCACACTCGGCATGGAGCCCGGGAGCGGACGTTGCGCGGATTCGCGCAGGAAGTAGATGGCGATTGCGCCAACCACGGACGTTCCCATGAGGTAATACGCAGGCATCATGTCGTTGCCGGTGCCCTGGATCAAGGCGGCGACAATGAACGGTGTGGTGCCGCCGAAGATCGCTACGGAGAAGTTGTAGGCGATGCCCATTCCCCCATAGCGGCTCGAGGTCGGGAACAGTGCCGGCAGCGCCGAGGCGAGGTTTGCCACGTAGAACGTGACCGGGAAGGCGATCAGGGCCAAACCGGCAAGCGTGGACCAAATGTCGCCGATGCCGATCAGCAGGAAGGCCGGAACGGCGAACACGACGGTGCTGATGGCGCCGATCCACAGTACGGGCCGGCGGCCGATCCGGTCGGAGAGCTTGCCCGTCAGCGGGATGCAGACTGCCATGATGACCAACACGGGGATGGTCAGCAGTGTGCCGTGAACGGGGTCGTAGCCCTTGGACTCGGTCAGGTACGTGGGCATGTAGGAAGTCAGCATGTAACCCACGGTGTTGGCGGCGGCGGCAAGGATCATGGCGAGGATGATCTGGCGCCAGTAAGCCTTCACGATGCCGATGGGGCCCTTGGCTACCGCGGCGTCGCCTGCTGCGGCGTCCGCGGCGAGGGCTTCCTGGGCATCCAAAGTGGCTTGGAACTGGGGTGATTCCTCGATCTTGCTACGGAAATACACCGCAATGACGCCGAGGGGACCGGCGAGGAGGAACGGCAGTCGCCAGCCCCAGTCCTCCATGGCCGACTGGCCGATGGTGAGTTGCAGGATCGACACGAGGGCCGCACCAAGGGCGAAGCCGATGTAGGAGCCCATATCCAGGAAGCTCGCGAAGAAACCGCGGCGCTTGTCCGGAGCGTATTCGCTCACGAACGTCGTGGCGCCGGCGTATTCGCCGCCGGTCGAGAAACCCTGGACAAGTTTCAGGAGGACGAGCAGCACAGCCGCCCAGATGCCGATTTGTGCGTATCCAGGCAGGAGTCCGACGGCGAAGGTGCTGGCAGCCATCAGCAAGAGTGTTGTGGCGAGCACCTTCTGGCGGCCCACTTTGTCACCGAGCCAGCCGAAGATTACGCCGCCGAGTGGCCGTGCCACGAAGGTTGCGGCGAATGTTCCCAGCAGGAACAGGGTCTGCACGGACTTATCGGCCTCGGGCAGGAAGACTGGCCCCATCGTGGTGATGAGGTAGCCGAACACGCCGACGTCGTACCATTCCATGGTGTTGCCGACGATCGTGCCACCGAGTGCTTTTTTCAGCATGGGCTGGTCAACGACGTTGACGTCGGATACCTTGAGTCGACGGCGTGTTGGAAGTTTCAATTTTGAGGCACCGCGTGGTGCAGTCTTGCTCGTTGCAGCAGCGTTCCTAGCGCCTGCTGAAGAGTCGGTAATGCTTCGGTCTGTGGGCATTTGTGTTTCTCCTAGGGAGATCATTTGCTTGCGACATACAGCTGCTCCGCTCTGGGCAGGGTTTCAATTTTACGCGAGATTCGCCGGATCTGAGAGTCGGGCCCTGTGATTCGGGCCTATTCCACTCCCTTTTCGGGGTAAATGTCTGACATCCATTTACCTCCTACAGCCCCGGAATCACGCGGATTTTGGCGCGCTCAGGAGGTGCGTTACCAAATTGTTTGGTTCAGGGGCCCGAAACGCACAGTTTGCTGATCATTTCCGGTGGGTTTCCCGTAGTTTCCCAAGCACCACCGTGGCATCGAATTCTTCAGAATGGACCACGAGCGCGGACAGCCCGGCGTCCCCGAACAAGGCCGCCGTCGTCGGGGCCTGCCGGACGCTCGTTTCGATCAGTAGCCGGCCCCCGGGAGCCAGCCACGACGGAGCTTCTCTCGCGATCCGGCGCTGCACATCCAAACCATCCGAGCCGCCGTCGAGCGCCACCCGCGGTTCATGCAGCCGGGCCTCCGGCGGCATCATGCCGATCGAGTCCGTAGGGACGTAGGGGGCGTTGGCCACCAGGACGTCCACCCGGCCGCGAAGAGTGTCCGGCAGGGCCGAAAAGAGATCACCTTCATGCACCTGGCCGCCCGCCAGCCCGATGTTTCGGCGGGCGCAGCGGACCGCTGCGGGGTCGACGTCGGCCGCGTGAAGCTCAATGCCGCCCACTGCGGCAACCAAAGCGGCACCCACAGCACCCGAACCACAGCAGAGATCGACGACGACGGCGCCCGGCCGGACGAGGCGGGCGGCCTCCTGGACGAGGTGCTCCGTGCGGCGGCGGGGGACGAAGACGCCAGGTTCCACCGTGATGTGTTGGCCGCAGAACTCAGCCCATCCCAAAGGGTATTCAAGGGGCAATCCTGAGACGCGTTGTCCGAGCAACTGCTCAAGATCCTCGGGCGCGTGCGCCGCGGCGATGAGGAGCCGGGCCTCGTCCTCGGCGAAGACACAACCGGCAGAACGGAGCCGGGCTGTCACGGCGGAATGGGAAGGCTGGAACGCGGGTGCTGACATGGAGAGTCTTTCGGGGTACCGAGGGGTGCTCTCCGGGCCATGCTAGCCGAGAGCGAAGGCGGAGGCCATGCGTGAAACGGCCTCGACAAAAAGCCGGGGTTCACAAACACGGCGAGGAGTGTCTAGGGTGGGTGCATGGGAACACTGATTTTTGAATAGACCAGCGGGTCACCGCTGAGTTTGAACCGACAAAAATCCACGCCTGTTGAGGCTTCGCCTCCGCGCCGTTTCTGTTGCTTTGGTTATACCCAGGGTCTCGCAGCGGACGTCGCGTCCCGATACCTCCTCCGGCAAATCAAGAGCTTTAAAGGAGTCCACTGCATGACACCGAACACACCCGAAACCGACGCCGGGCAGGAACCAGTAGCGCAGGAAACCGACGCCCCGGCTGCCGGTGTCCGATCGAAACTGACTGACGCGCAGAAGGAGATGCTGGCCAGCAAATCCCGTGGCGGGGCAGCGAACAGCTGGCAAAGCACCGGAAAAGGACACAAGCCCACTCAAGCGAGTGGCAAGCTGGCCAAGTCCGAGAAGAAGGTCCGCTGGTAGATCCTGCAGACAAGCGGACCGCTCCCACCTAGTATGGAAAATCCCTTCGTTTCAATGCAGAAAGGAAGAACAATGGCTGCGAAGCACGTTGAGCAACAAATCAACTCCGAGGTGGCCAGCCACTTGGTCGAATCCATGGATAAGGCGCCCATGCCGGCCCCTGCAACTGTGGCCATGGCCCTCGGCTCGACGCAAGGACAGGCCTGGCCAGACGGTAGCGGCAAGACCAGGCACCCCAAGGATCGCGGCGCCAGCCACGGTCGCGTTGGCCAACAGGCGGCGGTCACCGCGGTCCACCGGACCAGCCGTCCCCAGCTGCCGCACTCCTCTTAGGAATACCTTCGAAACGGAAAATGCCCTGCGAGACCGGAATTCCGGTGGCGCAAGGCATTTTCCGTTTCGCTGGATTGGTCGGGGAGCTAGGCGCGCTCGACGTCGGCGGGAGACTTGTCGGGGCGCCATCCGCGCCAGACGGGATGGCGCATTCTCTCGGTGCCGGTCCAGTCGCCGAACGTCACCTCTCCCACGAGCTCGGGGGAAACCCAGTGCGCGGTGGCGGCGTCCTCGGCGGGGATGTCGCGGAAGGGGGAGTCCGGGCGGTCGAGCCCCTCCATGCGCTTCAGGATGTCGCGCAGCTGCCAGTCCTTGAAGCCAGTGCCCACCCGGCCGGCGTAGCGCAGCTTGTCGCCGTCGGGAATCCCCACGAGCAACGATCCAATGGTTCCGAGCCTCGCCCCGGCGCCGGGCCGCCAGCCACCCACCACCACCTCCTGCGTGCGTTCCAACTTGAGTTTGATCCAGGACCTGCTGCGCCGTCCCGGTTGGTACCGGCTATCCGTGCGCTTGGCCATGACGCCCTCCAAGCCAAGCTCGCTGGCGCTCGCCAAGATGTCGTCGAGGTCATGTTCCAGGATCTCGGATACATGGATAGGGGAGCCCTGGGCCGGCAGCTTGGCACGGAAGGCCGCCAGCCTGTCCCGGCGCTCGCTGAGCGGCAGGGAGGCGAGATCGGCGCTGCCTTGGGATCCGGCGTCGTACAGGAGATCGAACACCATGAGCTGCACGGGGACCGCGGCCCGGGCGCGTTCGACGTCGCCGGGTTTGAAGAGGTTCATCCGCTTCTGGAGCAACTCGAAGCTGGGCCGGCCGTCCTTGCTGAGTGCGACGATTTCGCCGTCTGCCACGAAGTCGTGGTCAGGCCAGTAGCGCGGATCCGCCAGTTCGGGATAGGTGGGAGTCATGTCGATCCCGGAGCGGCTGGTCAACCTGATCTTCCCGCCCGAACCTGAAACGATGGCCCGGAATCCGTCCCATTTGAGCTCAAACAACCAGTCGCCGGAGGAGACATCGGCGGGGGTTCCGGATGTTGCGAGCATGGGCGCGTAGCTGGGGGTCCCGTTCGGTTGTGGCTGGGCGTCGGGCAACAGCACCGTCCGGTGGCCCGCTTTGTCCTTCATCAGGTGGATCAGCCACTGGGACGGCGACTCCCCGGTGTGTATCAGCGCGAAGCGCCGGGTGCCGTGCAATCCGCCGCCGGGCTTGCCTGTGAGGGTGGCGATGACTTCCTTGCCGTCACGCCATTTTTCGCACTCGAACTCGCCGCTGTCCCAGATGCTGACTGTCCCGGCACCGTATTCGCCCTTCGGAATGATGCCCGCGAATTCCGCATACTCCATCGGGTGGTCCTCAGTCCGCACCGCGAGATGGTTCTTGTCCGGAGTGTCCGGCACGCCCCGCGGCAATGCCCAGGACGCCAGGACTCCGTTGTGCTCCAGCCGGAAGTCCAAGTGGAAACGGCGGGCATGGTGCTCCTGGATGACAAAGATTCCGCCGGGCGGATTGGGTTCGGCGTCAGCCTGGAGTGGGCGCGAACCGGGTTGGTGTTCGACGGCGGGAAACGGTTCGGGCGTCCGCTGCGGGTCGCGCTTCTCCACGTAGCTGGCCAGCCGCGGGTTTACCGCGGCGCTCCCGACGGCGGCGCTCCCGACGGCGGTGCTCCCGTCGGCGGTGCTCCCGTGCTCGGGCGCATGCCCCGACCGCCCGGCCGCCACCCCGGCGAAGGGGTCCTTTCCCTCTTTAACGCGCTTCATGACGGCCGTGAAGTCCAGATGCTCGAGTTTGGGGGAGGCGAGTTCACGCCACGTCCTCGGTGCAGCGACCATCGGGTGGGCGCGACCGCGAAGGGAGTACGGGACGATGGTGGTCTTGTTCCCGCTGTTCTGGCTCCAGTCCACCAGGACCTTGCCGCCGCGCAACGTCTTCTTCATGTCGCTGACCACGAGGTCCGGATGGTCAGCCTCGAGCGAGCGCGCCAATTCGTGCGCGAACGCGGAGACCTGCTCCCATTTGCGGGTGCCATCCAGCCCGGCGTAGAGGTGTATCCCCTTGCTGCCGCTCGTCACAGGAACCGGATCAAGGCCGATGTCCTCCAGGATGCTTCGCGCCAGCTTGGCGACTTCCACGCATTCGGGAAGGCCGGTACCGGGACCCGGATCGAGGTCCAAGACAAGGCGGTCCGGCGGCAGCATGGTTCCGTCGGCGTCCACTTGCCATTGCGGCACGTGGATTTCCAAGGCCGCAATCTGGGCCAGCCAGGTGAGCGTAGCGAGGTTGTTGACGAGGGGGTAGACGTTGCTGTGGTCCCTGTGCTGGATGGTGACCCGGGGAACCCACGACGGCGTCGAATCGTCCAGGTTCTTCTGGAAGAACATCTGTCCGGGATCCTGGGTGGTCCCTACTCCGTGCACCCAACGCTTCCGGGTGGCGGGCCGGTTGGCGGCAGCCGGGATCAGGAACGGCGCTACGGCGGCATAATATTCGAGCACTTCGGCCTTGGTGGTGCCAGTCTCCGGGTAGATGATTTTTCCCAGGTTGGTGAGCGTCAGTTCATGGCCTTCGACGTTGACGCGTTCCTTCTGGCTGGTTGCCACCTCTTCACCTCCGCCGTGTTGTGATGTTCACTTAGTGCATGAGGGCCATATGGAAGGGTTCTATCGCGTTCGGGCTGGTCAACGTACCCGTCAAGCTCTACAGCGCCACCGAGGACCACGATGTCAGTCTCCATCAGGTCCACAACAAGGACGGAGGCCGCATCCGTTACCAGCGGAAGTGCGAAATCTGCGCCTCTGTTGTGGATTACGAGGATATCGACAAGGCCTACGAAGAGGAAGGCCGTACCGTCGTGCTGTCTGCGGCCGATTTGAAGTCGCTGCCCGCGGAGAACAGCCGCGAAATCGAAGTGGTGGAGTTCGTTCCGGCCGAACAGTTGGATCCCATCATGTACGAGCGGCCGTACTACCTTGAGCCTGATTCCAAGTCGCCCAAGGCCTACATGCTGCTTCTGCGCACACTGCAGGACACTGAGCGAGTGGCGATTGTGCAGTACGCCCTCCGGCAGAAGACCAGGCTGGGCGCGCTGCGGGTACGCGGCGACGTGCTGATGCTGCAATCCCTGCTCTGGGACGACGAGGTCCGCGAAGCCGACTTCCCGTCGCTGGAAACCGACGTCAAGATCTCGGACAAGGAGCTCGAGATGTCCTCGGCCCTGGTGGACTCCATGGCGCGCGACTTCGAGCCCGAGCAATACACCGACAACTACCAAGTTCAATTGCGCCAACTCATCGCTGCCAAGCTCGAAAAGGGCGACTCCATCGACACCGAGGAGACCTTTGGAGTGGCAGCCAGTGAAGGGGAAGGCGGCGAGGTCATCGACCTCATGGAAGCCCTCAAGCGGAGTTTGGAGAAGAAACGCGGCAAGGAGGCCAGCGGGTCGTCCGCTGCGTCGTCCACCGAAGAGTCCGACGTCGGCGCCACCGCCAAAGCGGCCAGCAAGCCCAGGGCGAGGGTCAAGAAAGCCTGACGCGCCGCCGTCGTGCGCTCCGCGAAAAATGGACATGTCCCTCTTGGCACGCAGCGGAGCAAGGCACATGTCCCTTGGAGGGCCTAGTGGTTTCGCAACGCAGAGATCAGCTCGGATTTCTTCTTGCTTGAGTACCCTGTGAGCCCCAGTTCCTTCGCCCGTGACTTCAATTGGGGCACAGTCCAGTCCTCATAGTCGCCCGAGGTGCCGCCGCGTCGGCCGATTTCCTTGCGGCCCTCCTTGGCAGCGGCATTCGAGATCCTCGCGGCCTTTTCTTTCGAGGCGCCATCCTCACGGAGGGTTTCGTAGAGTTCCGGATCCTTGAGGCTGGGATTCTTCTTGTTTGGCATGCGTTCCTCCTTCGGTCAAGATCCGGGCTAGGACGGAAGCTCCATGCGGAACCCGCAGCGGCACTGCAACACCTTTGTGGCCAGGTACACGTCGAGAAGGTCGACAGCGGGGTCTTCGGTGGACACCGGCGCATACACGCTGTGGAATCCGGTTCCTGAGATCTTCATGGGTTCGCCGCAATGGATGTATTCGCCGCCGAATTGCAGCACACCTGACACCGTGCCTCGCTGGTTCAGGATGGCCGCGACGTCCTGGAATGTTGCGGCATGGGCGTAGAACATATCGCATTCCATGCAGGTGTAGGCGACGTCCACGAACTCTGCCGACGGTGGCTTCAGGGGCTCGATGGAATCGAGAATCACGTACTCGGCGGTGCCGCAATGGCCGCACCAAATTCGTTCCCCTTTGGGGAGAGGTGCGCCGTTGGGAACAAGCGGGTCAGAGATAGTCGGCATCGACTTAACTCCTTGAACCAGGAAGTGCGGCTCCCGCGCGAGGCGGAAGCCGCACTTCGAGCGGATTTAATCCTTCTTGAAAGCGTCCTTGACCTTTTCACCGGCCGATTTCAGGTCGCTCTTGCTCTGATCCATCTTGCCTTCGGCTTCGAGTCTCTCGTTGCCCGTCAGCTTTCCAGCCGCTTCCTTGGATTTGCCTGCAAGCTTTTCTCCGGCGTTCTGGATCTTGTCATCTGCACCCATGGAGGTACTCCTTTTGCTGGTAAATGGATTACTTCACTTCGCCAAGTTATGTGGGGCCCGGCCGGAAGGGGCCAGGCGCCCTAACTGCCGTCGTCGGTCAAACGCCGTGTGACCGACGGCCGGACATGAAGCTAAGGAGCCAGCCGATGGCCGCGACAATCAGGAGGACAACGCCGACCCAGAGGAGCCAACTCACGGCCTGCGAGAATCCGCCGACGAGCAGAAGAACGATTGCCACAACGCCTGCAATGATCAGAAGAGTGTTCACAATGACACATTCCTTACTTCAGCGGGACCACTGGCAAGCGCCCGGGCCCCTTGCGATGTATTCGGTTATCGGTTCACTTGCGAACCGTTGTTCCCCGCCAGGCCCCCAGGCCCCGTGCAAGGTCTTGCTGTAGCGATACCGCCCCGGATTTTCGGGGTTTTCGTCTGGAACGAACCGGTACCGACTTCCTCCATGTTACTACTAAGCACCCTTATCAAATCAAGTACTAAGTACACTTACAAAGATTTTTGGATATCGTCGTAGGGTAAATGGAAGGTCGTGCGCCGGTTTCCAGCCCACGCATCGGATGGTCGTCTAGGAGGAGAAAAACGTGAAAGCATCGCAAACCCTGGCAGATAATCTCCAGCTGGTCCTGACGGATCTGATTGAACTCCAGCTCCAAGGAAAACAGGCCCATTGGAACATCGTCGGCGCCAATTTCCGGGACCTGCATCTGCAGCTCGACGAACTCGTCGCAGCCGCCCGGGAGTTCGCCGATGAAACCGCCGAAAGGATGCGGGCGCTCCATGCCCTTCCCGACGGCCGGAGCAGCACCATCGCTGCCTCAACCCGGCTGGAGCAATTCCCCGCGGGATTGACCAAAACCAAGGACGCCGTGAAGCTGATCACCGACCGTCTGGAGCGGACGGTCCAGACCATGCGTGATGTCCACGACGAAGTGGACGCGGAAGATCCCACGACGGCGGACCTCCTCCACGCGTTCATCGCCCGTTTGGAGCAGCTCGCCTGGATGATCAGTGCCGAGATCATGTCCGCGAATGCGTCCGTGGCGGACCCGCAGGAAGCTTAGAAAACCGGGACCCTGGCAAACGGCGCCAGGCATGCCACGGCTCCGCCGCAGCAAACCCGGCACTCCGGGCATTTCCCGGCGAAGGTCCGGCCGCGGATTCAGCTACTACCATCCGGACGGATCGCTTATCGCGGGTGGGGAGCGCAAGCGCCTTGACTCGCTGGCGATTCCTCCTGCGTGGGCCGATGTCTGGATATGTCCGTTCGAGAACGGGCACATCCAGGCAATGGGAGTGGACGACGCCGGCCGGAGCCAATACATCTACCACCCGGAATGGCGCGCCCGCCAGGATATTGAAAAATTCGCCCGGGCTGCGCGGCTCGGGGCCCTCCTGCCGCAGGCGCGCCGTCTGGTCTCCCGGCATCTGCGGGAGTCAGCTTCGGAGAAGACCAAAACCTTGGCCGCGGCCGTGCGGCTCATGGATCTCGGTGCCTTACGCGTTGGATCTGATGGTTACACGCGCCGCAACGGCTCATATGGGCTCACCACGCTGAGGTGCAAGCACGTCAAGGTCAACAGGGATGCGGTCTCCCTGCATTTCCCGGGGAAAAGCGGTCAAACCTGGGATTCCACCATCGAAGACCCTGTGCTGGCCCGATTCCTCGGGCCCTTGGCGGGCAGGCCCGGCAAGGAGTCCCTGCTGGTCTTCCAGAACGGTGAGGGCAGCGTCTGCCTGAATGCCGCGATGGTCAACGAGTACCTTCGCCACATCACCGGCGGCGACTATACGGCCAAGGACTTCCGCACGTGGAAAGGGACCGCGGCAGCCGGCATGGCGCTCGCAGGCAGATCGAAAGTGCCGGCCCGCCAACGAGTCCTCGAGGCGATCAAGCAAACCGCTGAACTGCTCGGCAACACGCCCACGGTGGCGAGGGCAGCCTACGTCGACCCGCGCGTCGTCGAGGGTTTCCTTGCCGGTGACCTCGAACAGCTCAAGGCCACCGAGTCGGATATTGCGGCCTACCTGAATAATCTGCCCTGAATTAACAAGGGTTACTCGGCGTCGTGGTCCGTTTCGAGGATCTTCACGAGGCGGTCCAGGGCTTCGTCGGCCCCGGCACCTTCGGCGCGCAGCACGACGACGTCGCCGAATGACGCTCCAAGGCTCATGAGGGACAGGATGCTGGCGGCGTCCATGGCGTCGTCGGCGGGCTCGCCTTCGCGGGCGATGGTGACCTCGATGTCCAGCTCGCCGGCGGCTTCGGCGAAGATGGCTGCCGGGCGGGCGTGCAGGCCGACGCGGCTGGCGATGGTGGCGGTACGTTCGGACATTGTTGCTCCTTCGATTGTGGGCTTGGGGAAAGTCTAGAGACCCAGCTCGTCCAGGATAGGCAGCTGGGCGCGAACGGCTTTGCGCGCGGCGGATGCACTCGGGGCGGCCAGCGCCGCGGTCGCGAGCTGTTGGGCCTGTGCCACGGTGACGGTTGCCAGGACAGCGGAAACGGCTGCCAGGGCGCGTGCACTCATGGAAAGCGTCGCGACGCCCAGTCCAACGAGTACGACGGCGAGGGCGGGGTCCGCGGCTGCCTCGCCGCACACTCCCACAGGGCGGGCGCTGCCACCCGCGCTGGCGGCAGCAGCGCCGTCGGCGGTCAACTTCACGAGCTGCAGCACGGCGGGCTGCCAGGGATCATTGAGTGTGGCGAGCGGGCCGAGTTGGCGGTCGGCGGCCATGGCGTACTGGGTGAGGTCGTTGGTACCGAGCGAGGCGAAGCTGACTTCGCGCAGCACGGAGGCGGCGGTCAGGGCAGCTGACGGGACTTCGACCATGACGCCGGGGGTCTTCAATCCGGCGGCTGAGCAGAGGGCTGCGAAATGCGCGGCTTCCTCTGCGGTCGAGATCATGGGGGCCATGACCCACACTTCCGCCTGGTTGGCGGCCTCTGCCGCGGCGATCGCCGCCAGCTGGCGTTCGAGGACGCCGGGGGAGGTCAGATCGGTGCGGTACCCGCGGACGCCCAGCGCAGGGTTGGGCTCGTCCGCATTGGTGAGGAACGGCAGGGGCTTGTCCGCGCCGGCGTCTAGCGTTCGGACCACCACCTTCTTGCCCGGGAACGCGGCGAAGACGGCGCCGTAGGCGGCGATTTGCTCCTCGACGGTAGGTTCGTCGTCGCGATCAAGGAAACAGAATTCGGTGCGCAGCAGACCGACACCCTCGGCGCCGGCGTCGGCTGCTTTGACCGCGTCGGCGCCTGTACCAACGTTGGCGAGCAGCGGAACCCGGAACCCGTCGGCCATGACATTGCTTCCGCTGAAGGCGGCAATCGTAGACGCCTGGTTGGCCCAAGCCTTGGCCGCAAGCCGGAGTTCCTCGCCGGGGTCAACCGTGATGGTGCCGGCAGCGCCGTCGAGGTAGACCTCGGTGCCGTCCCCGATCTCGTCGACTCCCGGAGCTGCGACGATCGCGGGCAGGCCGAGGGCGCGAGCCAGGATGGCGGTGTGGGACTGCGGGCCGCCGCTTGAGGTGATCAATGCGATCACCTTGGCGGGGTCCAGGGTGGCGGTGTCTGCCGGGGCGAGGTCCTCGGCGGCCAGGATGAACGGAACGTCCGACGCCGGGATCCCCGGCGCGGGCAGCCCGCGCAGCTCAGAGACGATGCGGGCGCGGACGTCCAGGACGTCGGCCACGCGCTCTGCCATGTAGCCGCCGAGGGCCTTCAACGAATCTGCAACCGTGGCAGCTGCCTCCCAGACGGCCCGTTCGGCGGTACGTGCGCCGCCCGGGGCCTCGGGGGAGAGGAGCCTGATGGCCGATTTCACCAGCATGGGATCGGCGGCCATCAGGGCGGTTGCTTCCAGGACCTCTTTGCCTTCGCCGGACGCTGTGGCGGCTCGGGCACGGAGTTCCGCCTGCACGGCCTTGGCTGCATCTTTGATGCGCTGGCCCTGCGATTCGACGGTTACGTCCGCAGGAATATTGACTGCCCCGTCCAGCCTAGCTGGAGGTTCTTGAACCGGCTTCGGCATCTGCCGCACCGGCCCCAGAACACGCCCCGGGGCAACGCCTACACCTGAAAAGGTCTGCATGGATTAGTCCTCTACTTCGCTTGTTGGCGGGGTTGTTCAGGCCGCGACCGGAACAGGAGCCTGCTCGGCCTCGACCGGCTTCCGGACTGCCCAACGCTTGAGTGCGATGAGGATCAGTGCGGTCACCACGGCACCGACGGCGATCGAGACGAAGAACATGAGGACGTTGCCAATGGCGAAGAAGACGAACGCTCCCCCGTGCGGAGCCTGGGACGTAACGCCGAAGGCCATCGACAGAGCACCCGTCACCGCACCACCAATCATGCTGGAGGGAATGACGCGCAGCGGGTCGGCAGCAGCGAAGGGGATAGCGCCTTCGGAGATGAAGGACAGACCCAGCAGCCAGGCAGCCTTACCGTTTTCACGCTCGGCCAAGGAGAAGCCTCGCTTGTCCAGGACAGTCGAGGCGAGGGCCATGGCCAGCGGCGGAACCATACCGGCTGCCATAACAGCGGCCATGATCTGGAGCGGGGCCGGGTTGGCGAGGCTGCCGGCACCGAGACCGGCCACGGCGAAGGAGTAGGCAACCTTGTTGACCGGACCGCCGAGGTCGAAGCACATCATGAGGCCAAGAATGATGCCGAGAACGACGGCCGAGGTACCGGTCATCCCGGACAGCCAGGCGCTGAGGCCCTTGGAGACGGCCGCGATCGGGCCGCCGAGGACAAGGAACATCAGGCCAGAAGCGACGATCGAGGCCAGCAATGGGATGATCACAACCGGCATCAGGCCGCGCAGCCAGCGGGGGACGCTGAAGCTGCCGATCCAGTGTGCCGTGACGCCTGCCAGCAGGCCGCCCACGAGGCCGCCCAGGAAGCCCGCACCCATGTAGCCGGACACTGCGCCGGCGACGAAACCGGGAGCGATACCCGGCCGGTCCGCGATGCCGTAGGCGATGTAGCCGCCCAAGGCCGGGACGAGGAAGCCGAGGGACAACGCGCCGATCTTGAACAGAACGGCTCCGAGGTATGCGCCGAGCGGACCCCATGCATGGACCGGGTAATCAGTGGGCAGGTTCACGAGGGTGTTCGCGCCAAGGATCTTGTCCGCGACTCCGGCGATTTCATAGCTGCCCAATAGGAAGCCCAAGGCGATGAGCAGGCCACCACCGGCGACGAACGGGATCATGTAGCTGACGCCGGTCAGGAGGACTTTCTTGACCTTGGTGCCGAGGTGCTCGCTGGCGGCCTCGGATGCCTGTTCGGCGCGCTCTTCGGCGCCGAAGTGCGGGACGCGGTGGGCATGTGGGTCGGTAGCGGCGGCGAGGGCTTCTTGCACCATCTTGGCCGGTTCGTCAATGCCCCGCTTCACGGGCGCGTTGATGACGGGCTTGCCAGCGAAGCGCTCCTTGCCGCGGACATCGACGTCTACCGCGAAGATCACGGCGTCAGCTGCGGCAATGACAGCCGGGTCCAATGCTGTGAATCCACCCGAGCCCTGGGTTTCTACCTGCAGATCAACGCCCATTTCCTTGCCCGCAGCCACAAGGGAATCGGCTGCCATGTAGGTGTGGGCGATGCCGGTGGGGCAAGCCGTGACGGCGACGATGCGCTTGGGGCCAGCCGACGATGCGGCACTGGCCGGAGCGGGAGCAGCCTCGGCGGCGGGCGCTGCTGCCCCTGCCGCATGCGCAGCCGGCTTGTCGGCCAGGGCGCCGTCAACCAGGTCGACGATGTCCTGCTCGGTGGAAGCCGCGCGCAGGGCCGCGGTGAAGTCCTTCTTGATGAGGGAGCGGGCCAGCTTGGAGAGCAACTTCAGGTGCTCCTGGTCCGCTCCTTCCGGGGCGGCGATGAAGAAGATGATGTCCGCGGGCCCATCCTTGGCACCGAAGTCCACCTTGTTCGAGAGCCGGGCCATCGCCAGGGCGGGCTCGGTCACAGCGATTGAGCGGCAGTGCGGGATGGCGATGCCGCCGGGTACGCCCGTGGCAGTCTTCTGCTCGCGGGCGAAGGCGTCCGCGAAGAGCCCTTCAACCTCGGAGGCGCGTCCGGCTGCGGCAACTTTGCCTGCCAGGAAGCGGATGACATCGGCGGGAGAATCGCCGAGGTTCTGGTCAAGGGAGACCAGTTGGGGGGTGATGAGCTGGGTCACTGTTAGTCCTTCTGAAGGGCCGTGATGGTTACGGCGTCGGGAGTTGTTTGGTGGACCGCCGGGACAGTGGAGCCCGGCAGCGAAGCAGCGGCGGCACCATGTGCCACAGCCTGACGGAGGCAGTCCTGCGAGGTTCCGCCGTTGGTGGCGGCCAGCAGATAGCCAGCAAGGGATGAATCGCCGGCACCAACTGTGCTGACGGCTTGGATCGGCGGATGCGTGGCGAGCCACGCGCCGTCGGCGGTTACCAGGACGGCGCCCTTGGAACCGAGTGTTGCGAGTACTGCACCCACACCGCTGCCGACGACGGCGGCGGCGGCCCTGACGGCAAGGCCGGGGTCCGCTTCCAGTTCGTCAGCCGTGTGGACGTCTGTGAAGCCGGCCGCGGCGGCCAGTTCGGCCAGTTCTTCCGCGTTGGGCTTCAGGAGATCGGGCTTGCCACTGATGTCGCCGAGCGAATCGCCACTGATGGCGGCAACCAGGGGGGCGCCGGAGGAGTCGATCGCGATAAGCGGCGGTCCGCCATTTGCCGGATCGCCATGTGTTGAACGGAGCCTGCGGGCGACCGTGGCGTAGAAATCCACTGGAACTCCTGGTGGGAGCGATCCGGCGAGTACCACCCAGCTGGCGCCACGCGAGCGGTCCAGCAGCAGCCCGATCAGGGCTTCCTGCTCGTCCAGGCTCAACTCCGGGCCGGGTTCGTTGATCTTTGTAGTGACGCCGTCCGGTTCGGTGAGCGTCACGTTGCTGCGCAGCGGCGCGCTGATGGGAAGCGCGGCGTAGGGGACGCCGTCGTCGAGCAGTCCAGCGAGGACGGGATCGGAATCCCCGCCCGGCAGGACCGCAACGGTGTCCAGGCCCGAGGCGACCAGCGCCCGGGAGACATTGACGCCCTTGCCGCCGGAATGCTGGTGGACAGCGACGGCGCGTTGCACCTCGCCGCGGGCCAAGGGGGCCGGGAGCTCTACGGTACGGTCCAGGCTCGGGTTGGCGGTCAGGGTGACGATCATGCGATCACCACGTCGACGCCGGCCTCGGCCAAAGCGGCGGAGAGCTCTTCAGAGGGTTCGTGGTCAGTAATCACGGTGTCCACATCTTTAAGGGCGGCGAACTGGACGAGGGTTTCCGCGTCCAGCTTGGAGGAATCCGCGAGGACGACGACGCGCCGTGCGGACGTGACGAAGGCGGCCTTGACGGCGGCTTCTTCGGGATCAGGCGTGCTGAGCCCGAACGTGGCGTGGATACCGTTGGCGCCGACGAAGGCGATGTCCGGGCGGAGCCGGGAAGCGGCCTCGACCGTGGACTGCCCGACGGCGGCCTGGGTGAGCCCGCGGACGCGGCCGCCCAGGATCTGGAGGGCGATGTGCGGGTTGCCGGAAAGCCGCGCGGCGATGGGGATGGCGTGGGTGATGACCACGAGTTCTTCACGCGGGGCGGTCCCGTTGGAGGACGCCGTGCGCTGCGCGGTGCGCTGGTCCAGCAAGCGGGCGAGGGCTTCCGTAGTGGAGCCGGCGTCGATCAGGATGCTGCCGGCCGCGTTCTCGGGGATGAGGGCAAGGGCGGCCTCGGCGATGCGGAGCTTTTCCGGTTGGCGCTGGATGGCTCGCTCAACCACGCTTTCCTCACGGGTGCTGAGGCGGTCCGACGGGACAGCCCCGCCGTGGACGCGGCGAAGATTGCCGGCGGATTCGAGGGCAGCGAGGTCACGGCGGACAGTCTCCGTGGTGATGCTGAATCGATCCGCAAGGTCCGTGACGCTGACCCGTCCACGCTCGGCGACGAGCTCGGAGATCAGCTGTTGGCGCTCCTCGGCAAACACATACCCTCCATTGCGTACAAGCTCTAGGTACACCAGTGACTGTGATCACATGATGTGGAATTGCTTGACTCTATCTTTGTTCATGTTGGTCTGTCAACAGAAAACAACATAAACAAAGATATTGGTTTGGTTTGGGTTTGTTGAGTGGTGGTTTGGGTGGTTCTGAAGGCGCCCTGAGCGCGGGTTCGACGTCGGACGGGCGCGACCTCGCGCCCGCGACGACATAACCGGTCCGACGCAGGGCAGGCTAGTCCCGGAAGGGGGTGGTCGATAAAGGGGCTGGCGGCCCTAGCGCCGGGCCGGAGGGTGTCCTACGGCCACTCGATGTCCCGAAGGCCGGGGTAGTCGATGGGGAGGTTGTCCGGGTCGGGAGGGTCGGGCAAGCGGGACTGGTTAGAGGAGTTCGGTTCGTGCCGGCTCTTGTCCTTCTTTTGGTCCAGCCCATCCGAATCTTTCCGGGAGTCGTCTTCGGGTCGTCGCTGCTGTGTACTTTCAAGCTTCACGGTGCTTCCTTCGGGTAATGCTGCATGTCGTTGGCTAAGCAGGAATTTCCAACTCGAACCCGCAACTGCATCTCAAGACCTTGGTGTGGAGATGGGCTTCCGGGGGAGAGCTGCGCGATCGGGGCCTGCCCGTCTGCGGAGCCCTGAAGCGTCGCAGTGCGGATTTCACTTCACGGAGGGGTTCACCGCAGTGGAAATAGTGGCTTCCGAACTCCAGGAGGCCATCCTGAATCCCCCGACGATTCAGGATGGCCCCCGCCTGCTGGACAGTGGCCGCGTGGCTATAGGAAAACCCGCAGGAAGTGCACGTGTAAAACACGGCAAGCTGTTGGGAAGACCTTGGAGTCTGGGCCTGGATGGATTCGATGATCAGATGCTTGTCTGTTCCACAAACGGCACACCAAAGGCGGGCAGCCCTGGGCTGGTGTGGTTCATGAGGGATGGCGGATTCGGAGAGGGTCGACATCGACTAGCTCCGCGCCGGTAAAAGGCATTTGCTCATCAGGCAGCACCTTCACGTTGAGTGAAATGGCGCCCGGCTGCTTGAGCGAAAACAGGCCGAAAGCTCGGCCTTTGTCCGGAGTTCTGCACGGACTGTAGAAGAATTCTGCACTCTGTATTCCCAGTGCGCAAGACCGTGAGAGCGTTTGTCCATGTGGTGGACGTTTTATCGCAGGCCTGTTTCCGCCATTGCCGCGCTCCTGCTCCTAGACTGGATCATGGACGAAATGGGCCTGAATGCCTCGGTAGTGGGACAACTCCAGGATTTGGTCATCGACAGTGAAGACGTCAGTGGCTTCCTCGAGGACCTTGCGATCTTCACTGCGTCCTCAGTGTCCGCCGCGCGCGATCAGGACGTATTGTGCGGCGTCACGTTGAGCCGACGCCGCCGAGCGATGACAGTCGCAGGAAACAACCACGAAGCCCGCCTCATTGACGAGGTGCAGCAAGCCTACGGAGACGGACCTTGCCTGGAAGCGATGAGAACGGGGAAAACTGTACTCATTTCAGATACGTCCGGGGACTCGCAATGGCCTGAATACTGCGCCACCATCGCGGAACGCGGGCACCTGGCCGTGCTTTGCGTCCCGTTGGGTTTGGAAGATGGCGCGACGGCGGCGCTCAACCTGTTCGCCCGGCAACGTGATGCCTTCGATGAAGCCTCCATCCGCAGCTGCGAACTATTCGCAAGCCAAGCGGAAAAGGCATTGAGGCTGGCGGTTCGGATAGGTGCCAGGCAACAACGTGCAGAGGACCTCGAACAGGCCATGCGCTCCCGGACCGCCATCGATCTGGCAACCGGAGTGATCATGGGCCAGAACAGATGCAGCCAGGAAGAGGCCTTCAGGATTCTGAGCAGGGCCTCGAACGGCAGGAACCAGAAGCTGAGGGATGTTGCGGAGTCCCTTCTCCGATCCTTGGCTAACGAAACGCCAGTCTCTCACTTCGAAGCGTAAGGGACTTCGCTAGCTGCGCTCCGCGATTCTCTTCACGCTCTCCACGAGGCTGTCCCACATGCCCTTCGAATGCGCAGCTTCATCCGCGCTGGCGTTGTTGTCCTGCGCCAAGGTCAGCTTGGTCAGCCCGTCTTCCGGCTCCAAAGTCCACGTCAGCGTGTGGTAGTTCTCCGGGGCATCGTCTTGGCCGGACAACGGACTGAAATGGGTGTTTACCAACCGCTTCCCGGGCTCGAATTCGAGAATGACACCTTTGTCCTCATAGTCTTTGCCTTTCCAGACCCCGCGCCAGGCAATCGGTCCGCCAACGGACCAGTCGGTGAGAACCTCTGTCCCGAACATGAACTCCTTGATGGCCTGGGGGTCGGTGAGCACCGACCACACCCGATCGGCGCTTGCGTGGATCGTGATGGTTGAACTCGCGATGAAGTTGCCCGCCATATCCTTCTCCTTTTTCAAATGGTCGGCGTCCGGGAGCCGGCGCAACAGAGTCTACGCCTGGGAGTGACGGCCGGCGGAGCCATGCCGAATTGCGCTCTCGGTCACGTCAAGAGATTCAGGTTGTTTTCTCTTAGTCTCACCGCACATCTCAGAATTGTGGCTTTGAACTGGGGCGATAGTCGGAGTTCGATGGTCGTTAGGCAGTTCGCCCTCGGGATGCTTGCAGCATCGTGCAGTTTGCCCACGTCCGGAAAAGCCGGGTCCGTAGCGTGATGTCTCACACATCGAGTTCCCATTCAGAACCATGAGGAGACATACATGCCGAACTACAGGGTGTCCATGGACATCGGCGGAACGTTTACCGACATTGTCGCTTACGATCAGCACGCCGGAACCTATACGGCCACCAAATCATCCACTACGCCGGGGAATCTGAGCGCGGGCGTCATCGCCGGCCTCGAGTCCATTGTCGACGACCTGTCCGACATCGAGTTCCTGGTCCACGGCACCACCCAGGGATTGAATGCCTTCCTTGAGCGCCGCGGCGTACCGGTGCTGCTGCTGGCCACCGCCGGCGTCGAAGACACCTACCACATTGCCCGCGGCCCGCGCCTTGAGCTCTACAACGCCCAGTACCGCAAGCCTTCCCCGCTGCTCGAGCGCAAGGATGTCATCGGTGTGGGAGGACGCCTGGATGGGCAGGGCCTCGAGATCAGGCCTTTGGATGAAGTTGCCGTCCGTCAGGCAGGCCGTCGGGCAGTTGCCGAAGGTTATGGCGCAGTCGCCGTCGCATTCCTGTTCAGCTACAAGAACCCCGCTCACGAGCTTCGGGCCCGGGAAATCCTGCTCGAAGAACTAGGCGAAGATTTCACCGTTTCGCTTTCCCACGAGGCCGCGAAGGAATGGCGCGAATACGAGCGCACCTCATCCGCCGTCGTCGAGGCCTATACCGGACCGGTGGTGCGCAACTACCTCCTGGACCTCGAAAAGAAGCTCGGGGACCGCGGTGTGGAAGCCCCGCTGCACATCATGCAGTCCTCCGGCGGGGTGCTCACCGCTGAGTCCGCACGGAAGCGCCCGCTCCAGACGCTGCTCTCGGGCCCGGTCGGGGGCGCCATGGGCGACGTCGAACTGGCCGGCGTTTCGGGAAACCGCAACCTGATCGGCGTCGACATGGGCGGAACGTCCTTCGATGTCTCCTTGGTAGTCGACGGAAAGCCCGACGTCTCCACGGAGGCACACCTTGAAGGCCTTCCAATGCTCATGAGCGTGGTCAACATTCACACCGTGGGCGCTGGCGGTGGCTCGGTCGCCTGGCTCGAAGCCGGTGGCCTCCGGGTCGGGCCGCGTTCCGCGGGAGCCACGCCCGGACCTGCCTGCTACGGACGTGGAGGCACGGAACCTACCGTCACCGACGCCAACCTGGTGCTGGGGCGCGTGGACCCCGACTGGTTCGCAGGCGGACAGGTCTCCCTGGACCGCGAAGCGGCGATCGCCGCCCTGAAAACGGTTGGCGACCGGCTGGGCCTGGACCCCATTGCCATGGCCGAGGGGATCTGCGACGTCGCCAACTCCCAGATGGCCCAGGCGATCCGGACCATCACGATCTCCCGCGGGATCGAACCCCGGGACTTCGCGCTCGTGGCATTCGGGGGCGCTGGTCCCATGCACGCAGTCTTCCTCGCCAAGGAACTGGGCATCCCGGAAACAGTCGTCCCCCGGTTCCCCGGAGCGTTCTCGGCCTGGGGCATGCTGCAGACCAACATCCGCAAGGACTTCTCGGAGCCGTATTTCTACCTCGACGAGGATATCGACGTGGCCCACATGGCCGGCGTGCTGCGGTCGATGGAGTTCGAGGGCCTGAGCTCCCTGGCCTCCGAGGGGGTGCCGGAGGACAGCCGCCTCACCAATGCATCAGTGGATGTCCGCTACCAATCGCAGGAATTCTCCCTGAACGTTCCGCTAACCTCCGCTGACGAACCGGAATCCACCGACTTCGTTGCCGCGTTGGCCACGCGTTTCTCAGCGATGTACCACGAGCGCTATGGGCATTCCAACCTCGGGGCGCCCATCGAAATCGTGGCCCTACGGACACAGGCAGTCGGTGACCTGGGCCGTCTTGATGCGCCACGTTTCGCCACCGCACAGAGCGCGGAGTTCAAGCATGAAATCCGCCCGGTGGTGTTTGAGCACGTCGAACACCAGACCACCGTGGTCCGCCGTGACGACTTGGCCGCCGGCCATGCCTTCGAAGGCCCCGCCATCATCGTGGAACAGACCGCCACAACCGTGGTGCCCCCCGGCTTCGACGTCATCGTCGACGAATTCGGCTCACTGATCATCCGCACTCAAGACGTCGAAGGAAACTGAGGTACCACCAATGACAATCACTGCAGTCAAGACCCTTGATCCAGTCACCGTGGAGATCATCCGCAACGCGCTCACCAGCGCCGCGGACGACATGAACGCCACCCTCATCCGCTCCGCCTACTCACCCATCCTTTACGAAGGAGGGGACTGCGTCGTGGCGCTCCTGGACACCGAGCACCGCGTGCTCGGACAGTCCGCTGGGCTGCCGCTGTTCTTGGGCAACCTGGAAACCTGTTCCATCGCAGTGGAAGAACTGTACGGCCGCGACGTCTGGAAGGAAGGGGACGTCTGGATCCTCAACGATTCCTATCTTGGCGGAACCCACCTGAACGACGTCACCATTTTTGCCCCCATCTTCGACGATGGCGCTGTGGTCGGCTTCGCAGCCACCCGTGCGCACTGGATGGACATGGGCTCCAAGGACGTCGGCGGTTCCATGGATGCGACGGACATCTTCCAGGAGGGCTTCCGGATGGGCCCGGTCAAACTGATCGAGGCAGGCATTGAAACCTCCGTCGTGGATCTGATCCGAACCAATGTCCGCTTCCCCTACCAGACCATCGGTGACATGCACGCGATGATCGCCGCCCTTCGGATGGGTACCACCCGGATGAAGGAGCTCGTGGGCCGTTACGGGATGGACCAACTGGATGCTGCCCGGGATGAGATCTTCCGTCAGACGGAGGAAATCGAGCGCGAGACCGTCCGCAATATTCCCGACGGCGTCTACGAAGCCGAAGGCGTGCTGGACAACGACGGCATCAACCTGGACACCCCGATTCCGATCAGGCTAAAGATCACCGTCTCTGGCGACACCGTTGATTTCGACGTAACCGGATCGGCTGACCAGACCATGGGGCCGGTCAACTGTGGCGCCGCCCAGGCCGTCTCCGCACTGCGGGTCGGCTACAAGCTCCTGGTCAGCCCGGACTCCAACTCGAACGGCGGGTCCTTCCGGCCGTTGACCACCCAGGTGCGTTCAGGTTCAGTTCTTGGCGCGGTGGCGCCAGCCCCGTGCCAGTGGTACTTCTCCCACCTCGGACTACTGATCGACCTGGTTTCCAAGGCCATGGCACCGGCCATGCCCGAGCGGGTTGCCAGCGCCAGCCACGGCGACTCGATGATCATCACTGCAGCCGGTTTCGATCCGCGCTTCGGCCGGAACTTCGTGACCATGGAGGCCACACTGGGCGGTTGGGGAGCCTGGCAAGGCACGGACGGCGAGTCCGCCATGATCAACAACGTCAACGGCTCCCTCAAGGACCTGCCCATCGAAATGATGGAAACCCGCTACCCGTTCCGCATCAACGAGTACTCCATCCGCCCCAACTCCGGCGGCCCCGGCCAGTGGCGCGGCGGCAACGGAGTCATTCGTGAATACGAGTTCCTGGCCGACTGCGTCGTGGGGCTCTGGTTCGAAAGGTCCAAGACCCCGGCCTGGGGACTCTTCGGCGGCTCAGACGCCCAAGGGCCCGAGGTTGTGTTCAACCCAGGCCGCAGCGATGAGGTCCGCACTCTGAAAGCCAACGCCCGCAAGGTCAAGGCCGGCGACATCGTCAGGCTCGCAGTCGGTGGCGGCGGCGGTTTCGGGGACGTCTCCCAACGGTCCCGGGACGAGATCACCTACGACATCGTCAACGGCTTCATCACCGAGGACTTCGCCAAGACCCACTACGGATACTAAGCCCCGCCCACAGAAAGACACCCCAATGAAAAACATAAAGAAATCAGCCGCAGCCGCGGCGCTCATCGGGCTAGCGCTCCTGACGTCAGCCTGCACGCCACCCACGCAAGCGGCCGCAGGACCAGCTTCGACGGCGGACGCCGGCAAATCCCTCAACGTCGGATTCTTCGGATTCGCCAAGTCCAACGGCTTCGCCCAAGGAACATTCCTCGGCGTCCAGCAGGCGGCCAAGGCCAACAACGCCACCGCCACGTTCGTAGACCCCAACTTCAACGCCCAGACCCAGGTCCAGCAGATCCAGGACGCAGTCACCTCAAAGCAGTTCGAGGTGATCGTTGTCCAGGCGAACGACAACCAGGCCCTCATCGCGCCACTGCAGCAGGCCGTCCAAGCTGGCATAACGGTGGTGGTCGAGTTCTCCGTTATCGGTCCGAAGTTCGACACCATCCAGCCCCAGGTCCCGGGTGCAATCAGCATCGTTGACCTTCCCACCAGCAACGGCAAGATGCTCGGCCAAATGGGCAAGGATGCTTGCGCCAAAGTCTCCAAGGACACCTGCAAGGTGGCCTACCTCGAGGGATTCAAGTCCCTGCCGCTGGATAACGCCCGGACCGAAGCGGTGAAAGCTGAGCTGGCCACTGATCCGAAGATCAAGCTGGTGGCCAGTGTCGAAGGCGGATACACCCAGGACAGCGGCCGGCAGGCGTTCCAGAACGTTTCCCAGGCCAACCCGGACGTCGATGTCGTCATCGGCGCATCCCAGGCGATCACGGGTGCGGCCGCTGCGGCTGGCAATAGCAACATCAAGTTCATTGGCAACGGCGCATCCACTTCGAATGTCGAGGCCGTCCGATCCGGTAAATGGTTCTCCATCTACGTCAGCGACGTGGTGGCGAACGGCGCCAAGGCCACGGAACTCGGCCTTGCCAAGGCCCGGGGACAGCAGGTGGAAACGGCAGTGGACGAGGCGAGCTTGGCTCCCAACAAGGCCAAGGGCACCAAGGAAGCCCTCGACGCCGTGAACTACGTCTCGAAGTACTCGGACTAGCCGACTTATCCCCCTCGTGGCCCTGTCCTGCCGGGGCTGAGATCCCGGCAGGGCAGGAGCCCCCGCCCGGTCCCGGCAGGACCGGCCAAAACGTCCATTCCATCTCCCGAGGTCAAAATGGCTATACAACAGTTGGATACACCAGAGCGAGTCAATCGGAGTGCCGCTCCGGAAATCACCCTCGCCGGAATCGGAAAGCGGTACGGTGCCAGCACTGTGCTCCGCGATATCACGTTGTCGGTGGCTCCGGGGGAAATCCACGGCATCATGGGGGAAAACGGTGCTGGCAAGAGCACGCTGCTGAAGATCCTCGGCGGCGCCATCGCGGCAGATTTCGGCGTCGTCAAGCTTGACGACCGCGAGGTGAAGATCACCGAGCCCCGGGACGCCATCGCACAAGGAATATCCCTTATATCCCAAGAGCTGGCACTCATTCCTGGCCTTTCAGTGCTGGAGAACGTCTTCCTGGGCCGATGGGCCAACGCAGGAAGCCTGCTCCGTTCGCGGCGGGACGCCGATCACTTGGAGCGACTCCTGGCCGAGACCGGTTTTGAGCTTGACCCCCGGGCGATGGCAGGGGATCTCCCCATCGGTCAGCAGCAGCAGGTCGAAATCCTGAAAGCCCTCGCCCGTGGCGCCAAGGTGCTGTGCATGGACGAGCCGACGGCGGTCCTGAACGAGGCCGAGAAAGCAAAGCTGTTGAAGGTGATCAGGAGCCTCGCGCGTTTAGGCACCACCGTCATCCTCGTGTCGCACTATCTGGAGGAAGTCCTGGGTTTAGTGGACCGAGTGACCATCCTCCGAGATGGACAGCACATCACCACTGAGGACGCCTCGAGGCACACGCCGGAGTCGCTCGTCGGCCTGATGGTCGGCAGGGAGGTCGATTTCCTCATTCCGGAGGTTCGGCCGGTACCTCCGGAAGCCAAAACGGTGGTCCAGGTGGCAGGACTGAGCAGCTCAAAAGTGCAAGACGTCTCCTTCACGGTCCGCCAAGGCGAAATCCTGGGTATCGCCGGCCTGGTGGGCAGTGGCCGCAGCGAGACCCTGCTCGCCATGTTCGGTGCTGATCGGACCACCAGTGGATATGTCCAGATCAACGGCCGACGCCTCCGTGCCAACTCCATCCGGGAAGCCATCAAAGCCGGAATGGCCCTCGTCCCCGAGTCGCGGAAAGAACAAGGCCTGGTCATGTCCCGGCCGGTGGACGAAAACATCGCCCTTTCCACCTTGTCGGGCCGATCACTGGGCGGTTTCGTCAGGGTAGCCCGGGAAAAGGCGGCCGTATCCGGGATCAGCCATTCCGTCGACCTCCGCGGCGCCCGCCGCGGCTCGCTAATTGCCGATTTGTCCGGAGGAAACCAGCAGAAGGCGCTCTTCGCCAAGTGGCTGCTCAATCCTCCGGCGGTGCTGCTGGTGGACGAACCCACGCGTGGTGTCGACATCGCGGCCAAGGCGCGCATCCACGGGATGATCGCCGACCTCGCAGCAAGGGGCACGGCTGTTGTCGTTGTCAGCTCCGAACTCGAGGAAGTCATCGGTCTATCCCACCGTATCCATGTCATGAGGCAAGGCCGCATCGTTGCTGAATTCGACCGGAACGCCTCCCGCGATGAAGTCATGACTTCCGCATTTCTGAAATAGGTGAATCAAATGACCACAGTTACCGTTGCCGTGTCCGAGCCGGCCGAGAAGAAATTCAAGCTCAATGTCAGGGATTTCGGGATCGTCTTCGGACTGATCGCCATCATGCTGCTACTGACCCTCAATACCGGAACGTTCCTGACGGGCCGAAATTTCATCAACCTGTTCGACCAAGCGGCCATCGTGGGACTGTTGGCCGCTGCCGCCACACTGTGCATCGTCAGCGGTGTCTTCGATCTTTCCTCCACCGCAAACTTGGCTGTCTCCGCCATCGCCGGAGTGATGATCACCCAGCACTTAGGGGTGATCGCAGGATTTGTCGGCGCATTGTTGGTGGGGGCCGCCCTGGGAACCGTCACCGGCCTGATCGTGGTCAGTACGAAGGTGAATTCCTTCATAGGCACGCTGGCGGTGAGCATCATTTATCGCGGCCTGGCCATCGTGATCACGGGTGGAGCCATCGTCGCGCCGCTGCCCGAGCAACTTGCCTCCTTCCAGACATGGACCTGGCCCAGCCTCTTTGGCCTCACTGCGGGCTCCGTGCTCATGGTTGCCATGACGATCGTCCTAGGCATCGTCCTCTGGCGCACTACGTTTGGACGCAGGATTTACGCAGTGGGCGGCAACAAGGAAGCGGCCCGCCTTAGCGGTATCCGCACCGGTTCCATCCACGTCGCCGTCTTTGCCATCAGCGGCCTGTGCTCCGCGATGGCCGGCATGATTCTTGCTTCGCGCGCAGGCTCAGCCCAGCCAGCCATGGCCATCGGCATCGAGCTCACGGCCATTGCCGCCGTGGTCATCGGAGGCACCAGCATTCTTGGCGGACACGGCGCTATGTGGCGGGCCTTCGTCGGAGTCATGATCCTGACCGTCATCGGCAACGGCTTCAACCTGCTCCACTGGGACACCACCTACCAGCAGGTTGTCACCGGCGTCCTCATTCTGCTCGCAGTCGCCGCGGACGGATTGTTCTTCCGCAAGCGCACCGGATAGGCCCTCTTGGGGGACGCTATATACATGGAACATGGTCATGACCTGGTGAGGGAACTGCGGCAGGCTGAACAGGAGGCAGAACAATGCGCATAGGTCTGCGGTTGCAAGGAACAAGCTGCCGGACCTTGGTGCTGGACGGGCACAGCGTGGTGGCCTCCGCGGCTGCGGTGCGATGCAGCACGCTTGCGGAGGCAGTCGACACCACCTTCGAAGAGCTTCGCCACGAGCTTGGTGCGGGAATTACGAAAGTAACGGACATTACCTGCGACGCCGGACGCGTCCTCGCAGCACGGAAACTAGCCTCGGTCATCGCGATCCGGATTTCGCCCCGCCCGCCTGCGGACGCGTTCCACGTGACTGGGTTGCCTGCACTCGTCGAACCTGTGGTGGCCCGGACCGTCCACGTCGGCGGAGGCCACGACCTGCGGGGACGCCCCCTCGCTCCGCTAGGTTTGGAGGCTTTCCTGGCCGAACTTCCGGACATCCTCTCCGGAGAGGTACGGAACATCGCGATCACCTCCGTCGGGTCGACAGCGTCGAAGGATCACGAAACGCGCATTGCCGATGCCATCCTGTCCAGTGACAGCGAAATGCGCATCAGCATCTCCAGCGACTTCTATTCCAGTGTTTTCCGCGACCGTGACTACACAGCCATCCTCAACAGCGCCCTCATGGAAACAGGGGAGGACCTGGCCGCGATGCTGGAAGCGTCGGGACGGCGGCATTTTCCCTCCGCCACAATGTGGTTCGCCAAGAACGACGGCGGCCGCGCGCCGCTTGCGCGGCTGGCGGTGATTCCGATTCACGGGTTGCGCCCCGAACCCGCTATGCAGATCCTCGGCGCGGCCACCTTGGCCGGCGCCCCGGACGGGGAGGTCGTCATCTGTGCGGACTCTGGGGTCACCGTGGGCCAAATCCGCGGGGGCCTCCCTGCTACGCGAAGCGTCATCCGCCAAGGGTACGAGGCGAGCCTCGCCAGCAACGCCGCCGTCGTCGAACCGTACACGGCCGACCATCCGGTCCGCCCTGCGGTCCCCTCGCTGATTGCCGACCTCCGAAGCGGGCAGGACACCCCGCTCCCGTTCGGGCTGGTTCCCACGCTGGCAGCTGCGCACGACGCCGCGCAGGTTGGGTCCGCCGTCGCGCCACTGACCGCCTGGATCGACAGGTTGGAGACGGTTAGCGGGCGGGCGGACCTCCAGTTGGTGCAGCGTCGCGCGGAAGAAGATGCCGAGTCGGCTGCTGTTCAGTTGGGGGCGAGCCCCGGGCTCACGCGGATCATTGAATCGAACGTGTACGCCATGCCCTATGGCAACCCGGGCATCGTGCGGATCCGAGTCCAAGCGGCTGGTGAAGTCTCCGGGGACACGATTGAAGATGCCGCCGAAATTCAAGTACGGGCACCCTTCGGGGCGGAAGAGGGTGTCATTCGATGAGCGCCCTGATGACGGTGGAGGATGTCCGGCACCTGCGGACCGGCGCCCACTTCCTGGCCTGCACCATCGACCCGACAGCCATCTACGTTTACGCGGAGATGATCGAAAAGGCCATGGAAAACCGTGTGTTGGAACTCATCTCGATTGACGAGCTGGCCACCGATGACCTCGTGGTTGCGATCGGAATGGTCACTCAGGGTCTCCTCATCGCGGATATGCCTCCCGTAGGCGATGAGTTCATCGGGTGCATCCGTGCCATCGAGGCCAACCTCGGCCGGCAGGTGCGGGCGATCTATTCGCTCGCCGCCGCCAACATCAACGGAATTGTTCCCCTCATGGTCGGGCTGCAGTCCTCGCTGCCGGTGATTGATTCCGACCCCATGGGCCGTGTTTTTCCCTTGATCAGCCAAACAACGCTGAACATCGGCCACGTCCCCATCAGTCCGATCGCCCTCATGGGAGTTACCGGCGAACGGGCTGTGGTGGAGGCTGAGAACCCGCAGCGGGCCGAAACCCTGGTGCGGGCCCTCGTCACGGAGATGGGTGGGTGGGCCGCTACAGCCATGTATCCGTGCTCAGCAGGCCAAATGCGCGAGCACGGAGTCCACGGCTCCATCAGCCGGATGATCCGAATCGGGGAGATTCTCGATGCCGAAACCTCGGTTGGGCGCAAGTTCCAGCAGCTCGCTGAATTTCTAGGTGCCACCCGGATTGCTCGGGCCCGGGTGAGTCACGTCGAAGGCCTGTCGCGCCCTTCGGACCTAGGCCTTCCGGCGCTGCCGTCCAGCGTGACGCTCGTGGACGAACGATCCGGGCAGATCATCCGCTTGGAGATCCAGAACGAAATCTTGCTGGCCCTCGTCGACGGCGCCATCGCAGCGGCCGTCCCGGACATCGTCTCGCTGCTCAACTCCGAGCACGGCACGGTCGTCAACATCGACGATGTGCGGGTGGGCGATGTCATTGACGTCCTGAAGATCACGGCTGCGGCGCAGTGGTACTCGGAGGCAGGCCTTGATCTTGCTGAACCAAAGGCCTTTGGTATTCCGATCGAGCACCCAAGGCGGCAACATGCGTAGATCGAAAAGCGAGAACCATCTGGATGTCGCCGGGCTCCTGGCGCACGGCTCCCTCCGCGGCACCACCCCGCTGTATCTCACTCCGTCCAGCGCGGCAATCGACGGCGTCGTTCTTGTCTCCCAGCTTGATGCCATCCAGCGGGTGCGGCCCAACACCGTCATCGTCCTTTCTGCGGAGATGGGCTCCGGCGGCTGGCTGGTGTCCGCAGCCCTGCGGCACGCCTGGGAGCGGAAGGCCAGCGCCGTCGTTGTCGCAGGAAGTACCTACTCCAGCGCAGTGATCGGCCTCGCCGAGCGGCTGGGTATCACCTTGCTGGCCGCCGAGGGCGACACGTCAGGCATCGCCCTCGCACTCGCTGCTGAAATCGGCGCTGCCCTTTCTGTGGTGGACGCTGAGCTGGCGCGGTTTGCCCGAGCGGTCGCGAAGGACACGACCTTGGGAGCTGTCCTGAATACCATCTCCAGGGAGCTGGACGGTATTGAAATCTTGCTGGAGTACGACGGCGTGAGCCTGGCGTCCGCGGGAACGCCCACCCGGGAGGCAGCCGAAATCATCACCGTGGATGTTCGCGGTTCGAATAGCTCCATCCCGTCCAGGCTCACCGCGAGGGTACCAAGATCCGGAGTCCACAACCTGCAGCTCGTCCGGTCGATCCTCGAGGTGGCAACGCCGTCGGTAAACGCTGCGTGGCTGTTGGGAGATGTCCTCGACACCGCGCGTGCAGTACCCACGGCGGCCCTGGTCGGCTTGAACCATGACCCCGGCTCCTCCTGGACCACGTTCGTGGAACGTCACCGGCACTTGCTCTTTCAGCTGGGCTGGCGTGGGGAGGAGCAATATGTGGCCGTATGGATCCGCAGGGCGTCGTTGGAAGCTCATCGTCCGGAGCTCACAGCGGTCCTGCGGCTGCTCTGGCGGAAAGTCACAGTCCGCAGCCCCTTGGCCGAAGTCCACGGTGGCTGGCTCGCCCTTGTTCCAGTCGGATACCAAGAGGCGGCGGATCAGCTCGAAGCGCGGATCCGGGTCCGTCTCGGGAAGTCTTTGGAGGAACTGGGTCTGGGGGCAGGACTCTCTCGGTGGCGCGAGGAACCCGCGGCACTGCCGAATATCGTCCGTGAATCCCGTTTGGCCGCTGAATCCGCTCTCTCGACGGGACCCGGCACCGTGGCGGGCTTCGCCAATCTTGACGTTGCGGCGGCCGCGACGTTCGTCGATGAGGACTCGGTCCTGCTCGTGGCCGAACTGACGCTGCCGCTGCTCATGGCCAGCCCGGACAGAGACCTCGTCATTGCGGCTGCAGGGGCCTTCCTCGACCACCACGGCTCCGTCAGCCTCGCAGCAAGCTCCCTTGACCTGCACCGGAACACCCTGCAGACCCGGCTCAACCGTGCCCGCGAACTGGGCGTCCCCCTCGACGTCCCAGCCAAGCTCTTGTCCGTCCATCTCATCCTCAGCACACTTCGCCGCTCAATCCACAACAAGACGAGTTCCGCCAATCCCGGCTAAAACCAGAAAGGACTCCCATGAGTTCCCAGTTCGAAAACTTTGACGATGTCTATGCCACCGCGCAGGAAACGCCCGGCGTGATCCTGTTCACCGCTTCCGTCGTCGCCGACGCAGGCACCAGCATGGCGCGCATCTATACGAGCCACCCAGGGGTCTACCCCGTCGGCGGAAGGAAGACCCTGGGCGGGGACACCAACCCAGTGTGGCTCGAGCAGGTCCTCAAGGGCCAGCAGCCGTTCCTTGGGGCGGACAAGGAAGCAGTCCGGGCATTCTTCTTCGACTCGGCAACCATTGAGTCGCTGGGTTGCGGTGCCATCGTCAACGTTCCAGTGGTAAGCAACGGTGAGACCATCGGATCCATGAACTTCCTTGCCCCTGAGGGTAGCTACGGGCAGACATCGGTGGATGCGGCCGTGGACATCGCCCAGCGCTCCATCCCGCTGTTCGAACAAGCGATTGCCACCACCAACTAGGAAAGGAATCTCCACACGTGACCACTACGCCGCCGGGAACACTGACCATCCGGAACGCCCTCATCTTCGATGGCGAGACCCGGAACCTGATCGAAGGCTCCATCACAGTCCGCGAAGGCCGGATCACGGAAGTGGGGCGAGACGTGGAAGAGGCCGGAAAAATCGTTGACGCCGACGGCCGTACCGTGATTCCCGGGCTCATCGATGCGCATTTCCATGCCTACGCGCTCAGCTTGACCGCCGCCAAGAACGAAACGGGGCCATTAAGCTACTCTGCGCTCGCAGGGGCGCGGCGACTTGAGGCAGCCTTGAACCGGGGCTTCACAAGCGTCCGTGACGTGGCCGGGGGAGACATAGGCCTTGCCAATGCCATCGACGAAGGCTTGTACGCAGGTCCGAGGTATTTCTTTACCGGACCCGCCCTGAGCCAGACAGGTGGTCACGGTGACATCCGGGCCGCGGACGACGGCGGTTGCTTCCATGGCGGCCACATGTGCGAAGTGGTGGACGGCGCGGATGAGCTGCTGCGGGCCGTGCGCAACCGCTTCCGCACCGGAGCCACGGCCATCAAGCTCATGACGTCCGGCGGAGTCATTTCGCCCGTCGACCCCATCAGGGTTCCGCAGTACAGCTCTGCCGAAATCCGTACGGTAACGGAAGAGGCGTCCCGCCGGGGCAGTTATGCGACGGCCCACGCTTACTCGCCCGAGGCCATCCGTCATTCGGTGCTCAACGGGGTGCGCTGTATTGAGCACGGAAATCTGCTGGACGCCGAAACTGCCCGCTTGATGGCTGACAATGAGGTCTATCTGGTACCGACTTTGGCGACCTACGACGCGATGGCACGGCGCGGCGAAGAAATCGGTCTCACGGGGGTTGGGGCGGCCAAGAACCGGGAAGTGCTGAATGCCGGCCGGAACGCCGTCGTGTTGGCACGCGACGCGGGGGTCCGGATTGGATTTGGTACGGACCTCATGGGGGAGCTGGAGGATGAGCAACTGGCCGGGCTCCGCCTGCAATGCGAAGCACTGGGTGTCTACGATGCGCTCCGCTCGGCAACATCGACCAACGCAGCCCTGTTGCGTCGCGATGACCTGGGCCGTATAGCCGAAGGAGCCTTTGGAGACCTGGTCATCCTGGACGGAAACCCTGTCGATGAACCGTCGGTGCTCTGGGACGAAAGTCGCATGCGTACAGTCATCAAGGCTGGACAGGTCATCACAAAGCAGTAGCCAGCCGCGCACCGGGCTTCGGGGCCCGTGCGGTCCAACAGGCCGCCGGCCCCCACTAAGCTGTGGCCCATGGAAACAGTCGTCTGGTCCAAGCCGGAAAACGAGCGCGTAGGGACGCCGCTCCTCGTGATGATGCACGGGTACGGCACGGACGAGCAGCGAATGGTGAATCTCTTTCCCCAGCTTCCCGGTGAATTCACCTGCGCCGCGCTCCGTGGGCCAATGGCGATCGGGGACCACTACGGTTGGTTCCTGCTTGACTACTTCCTCGCCAACGACTTTGCGGACGTCATCACCGCCACCAACAAGGTGTTCTCCTGGATTGACTCGGTCAAGCGCAACCACAGCAGCGTGAGCCTCCTCGGCTATTCACAAGGCATGGCCATGGCCAGTACGCTTCTGCGGCTTCGTCCGGAAGGCTTCAAAGCGACCGTGGGCCTCTCCGGATTCGTGCTGGATAACGATCTTCTGGCGCTCAGCGAATCCTTCGACTCCCCGCCGCCGTTCTTCTGGGGGAGGGACAAAGCCGATCCCGTGATCTTCAGTGATGCCATTGAGCACACCGAGGAATGGCTCAACAAGAATATGGCTCTGACCGCGAGAACCTACCCCGGCATGGGCCACCGGATCGAGCCCCGGGAGATGGCGGATGTCAGCGCGTTTCTTAGCTTTTACGTCCTCCGCTGAGGTGAGGTTCGCGTCACATTCAAGGGCGCTGAAAAACAACTCTTGATTGCCAAAATTGTAAGCGCTTACACTCTTCTTCGGCGGTCAAGGATGTGCTGCTAAATCCAGAAGATGAAAGGGTTGAGGCCGTGTTGAATGGTTAAGGCTCACCGCGTGACAATCCAGGACGTTGCCGTCCTCTCGGGCTTGTCCATCTGCACCGTCTCACGCGCCCTGCGGAATCTGCCGAACGTGTCCGAAAAAGCGCAAGCCAAAGTGGCCGACGCCGCCGCCAAACTCGGTTACAAGGCATCCTCGGCGGCAGCCCGGCTGGCCGGCGGAAATACCGGTTCCATCGCCATCATTGCTCCCACCGCCACCGCCTGGTTCTTCGCCCAGGCCGTCGAAGCGGCAGAGGAAGTGTTCGGAGACAGCGGTTTCGACAGCGTCCTGATCAGCCTGCGCGGCAAGTCGAGCGTCAAGCGGAAGATCTTCGACGATCTCCTGGGCCTGTCCCAACGCGTTGACGGCGTGCTGCTCCTCAACGTCGATTTGAGTGAATCAGAGGTTGCCCTCCTGGCTGCATCCGGCCTTGCAGTTGCGAGCGTGGGGATGACTTCCGTACCGTGGGACAACGTGGGGATCGACGACGAACTCGCGGCTTGGCAAGCCACCTCGCACCTGTTGGGGCTGGGCCATTGGGATCTGGCGGTTCTTTCCGGGCGCGAAACCCAAGAGAACTCAGTGTTGACGTCCAGCGACAGGCTCAAGGGATTCAGCCGGGCATTGAAAGACCATCACCTGACCGTTCATCCGGACTTGGTCATCAACTCGGATTCCACCATCGACGGCGGCCGCAAGGCCATGAACGAACTCATTGCCCACCGAAGCCTTCCAACGGCGGTCTTTGCGGACTGCGACGAGGCGGCTTTCGGAGCCTTGATGGCCATGCGCGAGCATGGACTGTCCGCACCCAAGAATGTCTCCGTGATTGGAATCGACGACCACCCCATGAGCTGGTTCCTTGGCCTAAGTACAGTGGCCCAGCCGGTGGCGGACCAAGGTGCCTTCGCCGCCAACCTGCTGGTGGACCGGCTCCAGAACGCCGACGCCCCCAACGAACCCTCCAACCACTTCCTTGACACGAAACTCATTGAACGCAAAACCACGCGCCGCCAGCGCTGAACGGACCACTCCACACCATGACTGATACCCGAGCAACCCAGAAGACCGCCTGGACGGGCGCTACTGCGCTCCTTTTCGACCTCGACGGCGTGCTGACGCCGACCGCCGTCGTGCATGAGCAGGCTTGGCAGGAACTCTTCGACGGCTACCTGGCGGAAGCCGGCCATCCGGACGGCTACCAGGAGAGCGACTACTTCGACCACATCGACGGCAAGCCGCGCTTCGATGGAGTGCGGGATTTCCTCACCTCCCGCGGAATCACGTTGCCGGAAGGACCCACCGACGACGATCCGGCCAACACCAGCGTGCAGGGTCTGGGCAACCGCAAGAACCGGATCTTCAACGAGATCGTGGATGCTCGCGGGGTCGAGCCTTACGTGGGCTCTGTCCGCTTCATCCACGCAGCCTTGGAGCTGGGACTCAAGCTCGCCGTCGTGTCTTCTTCGCGCAACGCGCCCGCAGTCCTGAAGGCGGCCGGACTCGATGGCTACTTCCCGGTGGTGGTCGACGGCCAGGTGGCGGCCGCCGTCGGGCTCCCCGGCAAGCCGGATCCGGCCACGTTCCGTTACGCGGCCGAGCTGCTGGACGTACCCGCCGAGGGCTGCGTCGTTGTCGAGGACGCCGTGTCCGGCGTGCAGGCCGGGAGCGCCGGCAACTTCCGCGCGGTGATCGGGGTGGACCGGGGGGCCGGCCACCAGACCCTGCTCGACGCCGGTGCAACCTTCGTGGTCGACGACCTAGACGAACTCCTCTAACCAAGCCGTTTCACCAGAAACAGAAGGAACCCAACAGTCCATGGCACTCATCAGCTCCGACAGGCTGCGCTTCCCCTGCGAACCGTGGAAGCTCGTGGAGAGCATCCACGTTCCCGGTGACGCCGGTACGCTCGAAACCCTCTTCAGCCTCGGAAACGGCCACCTGGGCATCCGCGGGGCCCACTGGGCTGGGGCGGACGCCGAACTCCCCGGCACGTTCATCAACGGTTTCCACGAAACGTGGGACATCAAGCACGCCGAGAATGCGTATGGCTTCGCCCGCATAGGACAAAGGATCGTTTACGTCCCGGATGCCAACAACTTCAATATTGTCATCGACGGCGAACAACTGAGCCTCGCCGAGTCAACGGTGCAGAACTACCGCCGCAGCATCGACTTCGCCACAGGCGTTTACGAGTGCGCTGTCACGTGGGAGTGCCGTTCAGGCGCCACCGTCACCACGGTGGAGCGCCGCGCCGTCGGGATCGAATCCAGGGGCTCCCTTGGCATCGAGCTGAGCCTCACCACCGACCGCCAGGTTTCTGCGGACATCACGTCGCTCGTGATCAACCGTCAGGACCAGCCTGTGGAGGACCACTCGGCCCACGACCCCCGCCGCTCCGGCCGCCACGCCGGCCGGGTGTTGCGCCCGCTCCATCTCCAGGGCTCCGATGGATCCCTGCGCATGGCCTGGGAGACCGCCGAATCCCACCAGCGCATCGGCATGGCCGTGGACCACTGGATTTCCGCCGAAGGCCAGCCTTTCGAAACCGTGGTGGGGGAGGACGAATCCACGGTCCGCTACGTCATGGCCGTGAATGAGGGCGAGACGTTCCGCTTGGAGAAGAGCGTCAGCTACGTCGTGAACACCGCCGACGCAAGCGCAGCAGAGCCCGGCGAGATCCTCGCGTCCGACGCCGAATTGGGACTCGTGCCATTCGACGCCCTCCTGGCCGAAGGGGCAGCCCACTACCGGGATTACTGGTCCACCGCGGATATCACCATTGGCGGCCAGCCCGAACAGCAGCAGGCCGTGCGCTGGAGCCTGTTCCAGCTTGCCCAGGCCACCGCGCGTGCCGGCGTCGCGGGCATCCCGGCCAAGGGCGTCAGCGGCTCCGGCTACGAGGGCCACTACTTCTGGGACCAGGAGGTGTACCTGCTGCCGTACCTGACCTACACCAACCCGGCCGCAGCCCGCCAAGTGCTGGAATCGCGCCATGCCATGCTTCCCGACGCCCGGATCCGGGCCAAGGAACTGAGCGTGGACGGTGCGCTGTTCCCGTGGCGCACCATCAACGGGCACGAGGCCAGTGCGTACTATGCTGCCGGCACCGCGCAGTTCCACATTGCAGCCGCGATCTCCTTCGCCGCCAACCGCTACCAATGGGCAAGCGGCGACGCCAGCTTCCGCGCTGAAGTGGGCGCCGATCTGTTGATCGAGACGGCCCGCATGTGGGCTTCGCTGGGCTTCTTCGGCAAGGACGGCCTGTTCCACATCCACGGCGTCACCGGCCCGGATGAATACACGGCCGTAGTCAACGACAACCTTTACACCAATGTCATGGCCCGCTTTAACCTGCGGGCGGCCGCGGCACTGGAACACCCGGACGTCCCGGACACCGAGCGGATGGTGTGGCAACAGGCTGCCGCGCGCATGTCCCTTCCCTACGATCCGGACATGGAGATCTACAGCCAGGACAACGACTTCATGACCCTGGAGCCGTGGGACTGGTCCACGCCCCGGTCCAAGTACCCGCTGCTGCTGAACTTCCACCCGCTGGTGATCTACCGGCACCAAGTCCTCAAGCAAGCGGACACGGTACTGGCGATGTTCCTCCAGTGGCAGGATTTCACGGCCGAGGAAAAGCAGCGCGCGTTCGATTTCTACGATCCCATCACCACCGGCGACTCCACCTTGTCCGCCTGCGTGCAGGGCATCATGGCGGCCGAAGTGGGCTACTCCGACGTCGCGCTCAAGCATTTCACCGAGGCCCTGTTCATCGACCTGGACAACACGCACAACAACACCGTCGACGGCGTGCACATCGCGTCTACCGGCGGCATCTGGAGTTCCTTGGTGTGCGGGTTCGCGGGCATGCGGGACCAGGGCCAGGTCCCGCACTTCGATCCGCGGCTGCCGGCCGAGTGGGACAGCCTGTCCTTCCGGCTCAAGATCCGCGGGCGGCTCCTCTCCGTCGAGCTGCGCCCGGGGTCCATCAGCCTTGCGCTGGTTCTGGATGCAGCTTCAGGTTCAGCTCCCGACGCCGGTGCCGAACCTTTGGAGGTCAGCGTGCGTGGGCAGCGGCTCGTCGTCGGCGTCGAGACGGTCACTGTGCGGCTCGACGAAGTGCCGGTCCCCGCGCCGTCGGTCTTTCCGAGCCTCTTCCCGACGGCGGGCCTCCCGGTGATCGGGAGCGCGCGGGTCTAGGCCATCGACTGCTCCCCACCGGCCCCCAGCCTTCGCAAGCTCAGGCCGGGGCCATCGACCGCTGAGTAACTGTCGTTCTGGGCGCTCAGAACGACAGTTACGGAGCACTGGATTCATGCCGAACCGCCAACGCCCGGCTGTAGATCGCGGGCTCTTCTCCGCTGACTGGGCGGCCTGTCCTCCGGAATGGCGACACACTTGCGACGGCTCTGACTGAGCCCGGGTCGTCAGCCCACGCGGATGTCATTGTCAGCGAGGAACTCGCGGGAGCGGCCCATCTGGCGGTCGGTGGAGAAGGCGTACCATTCTTCGCTGAGGTTCTCGCCGTGGACGAGGTCGCGGAACCGGGCGAAGGCACCTTTGCCCTCGATCGCGTGCTCAAGCCGCTCCCGGAGGGCTTTATCCTGCTGCCGTTCCGCGAAGGCCGCCATGTCCCGCCAGCCGTCCCGGGAATCGGTGCGGTCGATTCGAAGCCAACGCTCCGGTTCTTCCTCAACATCGACGGCGGCGTCCTCCCCGACGATCATCGGGTCGGTGGCGGCGTCGTCGTACACCTGCCCGGTATACAGGTCGAGGTAACCGCCGGTTGACAGTCCGGGACCCCCTTCCAACACGGCACTGAGCATGTCGAGGTCGACAGGCACGGCCTTGCCTGTCGGCGGCACGCCGCGAAGATACCCCAGAAGGTAATCGGCCAGCAGCTGGTCACCGGCGCCGCCGCGCCACATCAGCCGGTTGATGACCGACAGTGCCACCGGCTCGGCCTCCCGACGGCGCTGCTCCAGGGCCATTGGTATCCCGGCCCCCACCTGCTGCAGAACATCATCGATATCGTGTCCCATCACCGCTGCGAGGAAACGAGCAGCATTTGCCGCCGCGATGGCGCCCCGCAGTTCGGGCAGGTCAAGCCTGGGCACCTGCACCTGTAAGGGCCAGGCATGCAGCAGCATAGGGTGCGGCTGGCTCGGCTTCCGCGGCGCCCGGCCTTCCCCGTCGTCATCTGCCCACCGGCGCCCGTACTGGTCCGGGATACTGCCCCAACCCCAGTACGGCAAGGGGACACCAGGGCGGACACCCAACACATCCAACGGGTCCACTTTCACCTCCCCGACCACGCACCGGTGTATCCAAGAGTCACCGAGGTCAAACGTGAACTGAAACTCAGCCCCGGGCTCCAGCGTCCGGACGACCTTGAGAGCAGAAATGTCCATCGGCGCGATGATCGGGCCGCCGATCGATCCGGCCATCTCAGCTCCCGTCTCTTCATCAGTAATAACCCGGCCATCGGCCAGGGTAAACAGTGACAGGTGCGAGCGGTCCCACCGGGCGAAGGCATCATTGATGGCATTCGCGAGATCCATGAAGGTATGCGACGGCCCGACCGCGAAGACGCGCCCGGGCCACGGCCACAGCTCCTCCCCACGACCGCCGAGCAGTTCCACCGTCACCGATAACCAGGTACGTGCCATGACCCAAGGATGGCACGAACCGCTACGTAGCCATAAACTGCGCACTGGATCGATCCAGGAGCAAGCTCGCCCGCCTACACAGCACTCGATCGGCGAGCGAGGAACTCCTCGATAGCGTCGGCGGCTGCGGGGGCTCCGCCGGAACCGCGGACACGGGCACTCATCGCTTCAAGATTGTCCAGGATCGCCTGGTCGCCGCTGACTTCAAGGACCGTTTCCCGGATCAGCTCTGGGGAGAGCCCCTCCAAGGGGAGACGGCGTCCGAGTCCCAAGTCCTCCACGCGGCGTGCATTGGCGACCTGTTCCGGCTGCAGCGGGAAAGCTATCAACGGCACTCCGAAATAGAGCGACTCCATGGTCGAGTTCATCCCGGTGTGGGAAAGGAACGCATCGGCGCGGGGAAGGACATCCAGCTGCGGAAAGAAGGGCCGTACCTCAACGTTATCCGGGACATCCCCCAGCTCGGACTCCTCGACGCGCTCGCCGATTGCCATGGCAACTTGCCAGCCGGTGTCCGCAAATCCTTCCAAGCACATCCTGAAGAAGTCCGGCCGGTCATTCAACGGCGTGGTGCCCAGCGAGACGAACAACAAAGGCCCGTCCTTCTCCCGTGGCTGCCAGGCTTCCTCGTTGCCCCGCAGGCCAAGGCAGGGACCCACGAAGTGGAACCGGGCATCGAATGTTTCTCCCGAGGGCTGGAACTCCCTCGGGATGAAGGAGATGTTTAGCGACGCAGGAGGGCCTCCCATGAATTGCAGATGGCCCACGCCATGCTCCGCGGCGAAATCGTTGATCCGTTGGCTTACCTGTTTCCAGGCCTCGACCATCCCCGGCGGCGGCGGGCCGGGCATGAGATCCCGCATGGAGAAATGCTCATTGGTGGCATAGCTCGGAAGCAATGCGATATCGGGCAACGCCAACTTCGCTGCAGCCATCTTCCCCGAGAGCGTCATGGCGTCGTAGGCCACCCCGTCCGGCGGGTCCCCGGCCAGACGGGCCAGCAACGCCGGGAATTCCTCCCGTGCGCCCTTGAGAATCCGCTCAAGCAGTCCCGACATCATTCCGGACGGCATTCCGGCGAACATCCCCGTCATCTGTGACGGATCTCCACTGGCGGGCGCAGGGCCGCCCCCTCCCGGGGTCGGACCGCCTTCAGCGGAACGCTCGCGCGGCGGGAGGAAGGCCGCCAGGTCCTCTCCACTGGGAAAGAATGCGGCACCGGCAGATTCAACGGCTTTCGCGTACTTCGCCGACGTCGCATACGTGACCCGGTGGCCTCTGCGAACCAGCTCGGCGACCACTGGCAACGTCGGGTTCACATGGCCCGCTGCAGGCAGACAGATGAAGGCTATATGCATGGCTCCACCCCCAAGAACAGTGGAGGCGTCATTTGGAAAGTTCGGCGCCATGGACGCTGCGCCGGCGCGATTTCAGCCCGGTCTCCAACTTGGTCCGCACCTCGCGCTTCACGCGGGCGGCAAGCTCAGTCTCATGCATTTCAAGGAAAGTCCGGACGGCGCGCGGATCCCATGGCACCAAGGACCGCAACGCCCAGCTGACCGCCTTGACCACGGTGTCGTCGCGATCGTTGATCAAGATGCCGACGACGGCGAGCGTCCGTTGCGTATCACCCGTTCCCCACCGTGATCTCGTATTGAGGACGGTCGTGGAGACAAGGGCTATGCGCCGCCACCAACGGTCCGGGCTCCGCGCCCAGCGGTCGACGTCGGCGTCCGAGATGAGTCCTTCGCGCCACGCCGGCCCCACCAAGTCGGCCGCGAAGGCATCGGCCTGGCCCCACGTAGCGATGCCTTGTCCCAAATATTCAAGCCGGGCCGGCGTCAGCTCAGCGAAAGCCGCCCGATGGGAATTGATGAACTCCCATCCCTCCCAGTCAAAGCCCGCTTGTACGAGCCCTTCGGCGAGACTGAAGACGACGGCGGCGTCCATCGTGGCGATTTCCGCGGAAATCCTGCGTCGGACGGTGCGGAAGCTCGCGGCGTCGTGCTTCTCCAAAGCGCGCAGCTCGTCGAGGACGCGCGCCAACAATTGGCCCGGTTGAGTATCCCCGGGAGGGACGAGTACTCCGTGCGAAGCCACTTTCGGGCCCCCGATTTCGCAGGCTGAACGCTATTATGCGGGGGCGTCGTCGGTATCCGGCCCTTCGGCGGGTTCCTGGCTATGGAGGCCGGTATCGTGCGATACCCAACCCTCCGTTTCCCCTTCGGCAGGGGCGTCGCTGTGATGGCGGACCTCGTTGGGATCTGGTGCCTTGTTCATTCCGGATGCTTCCTGTCCTTCGTTGGACTGTTCCCGCGAACGCCTTAAAGTCTACGCCGGGGAGGGGGCGTGTGGCCTAGGCTAGGCCAAGGAACTACCGAACGAATCAACGGCTGAATGCAGAGGTGAAGAATGGCAAAGCGACCCAACCATGCAGTAAGGATTGCGCAGGAAACGGCCCACAACGCCATGTTCGACGCCAGTGGCAATGCCAAACCCGGTGTCCACAACGTGCTGCTCCGGGCCGTCGAGGTCCAACGTCCCCTTGTCCTGGCCAACCTGCGCCGCCTGCAACGCAAACACCCGCAGGCCACGGCGGCGCAGCTCGCCGCCAAACTGGAGCGCGACTACCTCGCCGCAGTCACCGGCGGGGGTGCCGCCGTCGGGGCAACCGCCGTCGTGCCCGGCATCGGCACCGCGGCCTCGCTGGGCCTTTCCGCGCTTGCCACCATCGGGTTCCTGGAAGGAACCGCACTGTACGCCGCTTCCCTGGCCGAACTTCACGGAATCCGCCTCACCGATCCGGACCGTGCGCGAACCATGGTCATGGCCATCATGCTCGGCGAGGAAGGCACAGCCCTGCTGGGCGCCCTGAGCGGACAATCGCTCGGCAGGGGCAAAGGAATCACCCAGGCCTGGGGCGTGACCCTCACCAAGAAGCTGCCCGGCGGAGGATTCGGGGTCATTCGCGATGCCATCCAGCGCGCCTTCCTCAAGCGCCTCGTCCAGCGCCAAGGCGCCGCTTTCCTCGGCCGTGCACTGCCTTTCGGCGTGGGAGCCGTGGTGGGCGGCGTCGGAAACCGCGTCATGGGCCGTGCCGTAGCGGCCTCGGCGAGGGAAGCATTCGGTCCCATGCCGGACATCATTCCGGGCGAGCTGCTTCCAGCCGTCCGCCAGAACGCGCTGGAAGGCGGAAATAGTGGATCTCAACGCTGATTCGGGGGAGTCCTTCGGCTCCTGGACCATGGGAAACGACGCTTCAATGTTCCGGATTGTCAGCAGCGCCAATGTCGCGTGCGGCTTCCATGCCGGGGATCCGGTGACCATGCTGGACAGCTGCCGTGCCGCCTTCGAGCTCGACGTCAGGGTCGGCGCCCACGTGGGCTACCGGGACCTGCACGGCTTCGGGCGCCGAGCGATGGACATGTCCTTCGATGAGCTCTTTGGCGACGTTCTGTATCAGCTCGGTGCCCTGGACGGCGTGGCCCACGCTGTCGGAGCCTCCGTGGACTACGTCAAACCCCACGGCGCCTTGTACAACAGGATCGTCCAGGACGTCGAGCAGGCCGAAGCCGTAGTGGCGGCGATTCACGCATACGATCCCGGGCTTCCTGTCCTCGGCTTGCCGGGCTCGGCGTTGCTGCGCCTCGCCGAGGAATCCGGGCACCCGGTCTTCCGGGAGGCTTTCGCGGACCGCGGCTACCTGCCGGACGGCACCTTGGTGCCGCGCTCGCAGGAAGGCGCAGTGGTGCACGACGCTGCCGCGGTAGTCGAGCGGGCCGTACGCTTTGCCGTGCGGGGCGAAGTGCTGGCGGTGGACGGCACGGTGGTGCGGGTGAAGCCCGATTCGTTGTGTATCCATGGCGACACTCCGGGTGCTGTTGAGCTGGCTGCGGCGGTGCGCGCTGGCCTTGAGGAAGCTGGTGTGGAGATTGAGTCCTTCGCCTGACCGGATCCTTCTGCCCTGCGGCGACAGCGCTTTCTTGGTGGAACTGCCTGAGCTGACCGCCGTCGTCGCGTACTACCGCGGGCTGACCGGGGCGGGCGCTTCGGTTGGCGTTTCGGCGCCGCCGGGGATCATCGACGTCGTGCCCGCCGCCCGCACCGTCCTCGTCACCTTCGATCCCGAGACGATCCGTGCTTCCGACGTCCGCAACTGGCTGGAGTCCGCGGAGCCTGCAGCGGGGGTCTCCGCCTCGGGCCGCGAAGTGACCATCGAGGTCTCCTACGGTGGCCCCGACCTTGCCGAAACGGCACAATTCCTCGGCATGAGCGGGGCCGAAGTGGTCAAGCTTCACACGAGCTCGGAGTGGACGGCTGCCTTTTCCGGCTTCGCGCCCGGTTTCGTGTACCTGGTCACCACGCATGAGCGGCTCCGCATTCCGCGTCGGAACACTCCGCGCACTGCCGTGCCGGCCGGCTCGGTTGGCCTCGCAGGCGAGTTCAGCGGCGTCTACCCGCGATCCTCGCCAGGCGGTTGGCAATTGATCGGAACCACGACGGCGGCACTGTGGGACGCGTCCAAAGCCGAGCCAGCGCTGATCCGGCCGGGCGACCTGGTCCGATTCGTGGAGGCCTGATGGGGATCGTAGTGGTGAACCCCGGCCCACTCACCTTGGTGGAAGACCTTGGCAGGCCGGGCTGGGCTTCGTTGGGGCTGAGCCCTTCCGGCGCCCTCGACCGGCAATCACTCCGGCTTGCCAATCTGCTGGTGGGGAATCCTGCGGAAGCGGCCGGATTGGAGATATTGCTGGGTGGGCTTCGCTTGAGGTTCGTCACCGCGTCGACGGTCGCGGTGACAGGGGCGGAGGGAATCGTGACACTCAACGGCGCCGAGATTCCGCTGAACCAAGCCGTACGGGTGGCGCCGGGTGCGGTGCTGGACTTCGGTGCTCCAGTGTTCGGACTGCGATACTACCTGGCGGTACAGGGCGGCATCGATGCTCCCAAGCTCCTCGGTTCAAGCAGCACGGACATGCTCTCCGGTGAAGGCCCCGCGCCGTTGAAATCGGGTGGGCAGTTGGGAATCGGGCATGCTTCCGTGGGCAACGGCCTGGTTTCCGGTATGGGTTCCGTTCCCGGTCCGGGATCTGGGTCCGGTGCGGGCATGGGGACCCTCAACAATGCGCATGCCCTCCCTGCCATCCGCCGCGCCCCTGATCCCGAGCGCGCGATCACGGCCCGCGTGGACCGCGGCCCCCGTGCGGACTGGTTCGACGACGACTCCTGGCGCCGCCTTGTGAGCCAGGAATGGACCCTGTCGCCTGATTCGAACAGGATCGGTGCCCGGCTGGTGGGCCGCCCGCTCACCCAGACCCGGCTCGAGGAGCTGCCCAGCGAAGGCATGGTGCTCGGCGCACTGCAAGTGCCGCCGTCGGGCCTTCCCACGGTATTTCTCGCTGATCATCCCGTGACGGGTGGCTACCCCGTGATTGCCGTGGTGCGTCGCACGGATCTGGACTTGTTGGGCCAAGCACGCCCCGGCCAGCGGATCCGTTTCCTGGGCTGAGGGTCCCCCCCACTGGACATGCGTCAGCCGAAAACCAAGTGCGCCAGGGTGAAGATCGCGAGCCCGGCAAGCGACCCCACCACGGTGCCGTTGATGCGGATGTATTGCAGGTCCTTGCCGACCTGGAGTTCGATCTTTTGCGAGGTTTCCTCGGCATCCCAGCGTGCGACGGTGTCCGTGATGACCCCCGCGATATCGGAACGGTAGGTTTTGACCAGGTATCCGGCAGCATCACCGATCCAGGCATTGACCTTTCCCGCGAGCTCGTCGTCGTTGACAAGCCGTGAACCGAAGTCCCGGACGGCACTCTTGAAACGCTGTGTCAGTTCGCTGTCGGGATCGTCGACGGCGGTGAGCAGCGCGTCCTTGATGGTGCCCCACGTGCGGGAAGCTAGTTCGCGGACCTCGGGATCACCAAGGACCTGGGTCTTGATTGCCTCGGCCCGGGCGATCATTGCGGGATCGTGCTGAAGATCCTGGGCAAGATCGCCGAGGTAGGTATCAATCGATTGGCGCACTTGATGATCCGGATCCTGCTGTACCGCCCGGACGAACTTGGCGATTTCGTTGTAGACCCTGTCGCCAACGATGTCGTCCACGAAGGAAGGAACCCAGAGGGGTGAACGGTCGGACACGAGCCGGTTCACCGTGGAGTGGTTCGCTTCCACCCAATCCGCCGCACGGTCAACCAACAGATCGACCAGCTTGTGGTGGTGGCCCTCGGCAAAGATCCGTTCGGCCATCCGGCCCACGGGCGGTCCCCATGGCGGAGTGAGGAGGTGCTTGCGGACCATGCCCTCGATCACTGCCTGGACGTCGTCGTCGTTCAGCACGGTGAACGCTCCGCGGATCAGTGCTGAACCTTCCTTTGCGATCCGCTCCGGGCCGCCCGGGGAAGCGAGCCACTTGCCGGCTTTCCGGGCGAGGTCCACGCTCGCGAGCTTCTCCTGGACCACCTGCTCGGACAGGAAATTAGTCTCCACGAATTCCCCGAGCGAAGCGCCGATCTGGTCCTTGCGCCGCGGAATGATGGCCGTGTGCGGGATTTTCAGGCCCATGGGGTATTTGAACAGCGCAGTGACGGCGAACCAGTCGGCCAATGCTCCCACCATGCCGCCCTCGGCAGCTGCCCGCACATATTCCAGCCACGGATACTGCCTCTGCAAGGCGAACGCGGCGGTGAAAACCACGGCCATCACAATCAGGAGCGCCAGCGCCACCGATTTCATCCGACGCAGGGCAGCGGCCTTTTCGGCGTCACCGTTTCGTTGCCCGACGCCGGCCGCAACCGTAGAGCTGGTCCCGGCACCTGCGTGCCGCGTGGCCTCCGCCGTCGGGTCGCTATCGCTCTCGGTCACCGGGATTTGTTCAGAGTTCACCTGCATGTGCCCAGCGTAGCCCCGTCGCCGTCGTGGGCGTGGGCTACCGTATCCCCATGACGAATGACGAGCCCGGTCGCCCAGAGCAAAGCACGGAGCAAAACACGCGGCCTATGGTCTACGCCCACCGCGGAGCGAGTGCCGCATTTGCGGAGCACACGCGTGCCGCGTACCTGAAGGCAATCGCCGACGGCGCCGACGGCGTCGAGTGCGACGTCCACCTGACGAGGGACCAGCACGTTGTCCTGCTTCACGACGCAAACTTGGACCGTACCTCGGACGGCACCGGTCCCGTAGCTGAGAAGACGCTCGAAGAGCTGCGGCAACTGGACTTCTCCTCATGGAAGGGCGCCCGGATTCCGGACCAGTACGGCGCAAAGTCGGACCAGCTCCTGACGCTCCCGGAGTTGCTGGAAATCCTGCGCGGTGCCGGCAGGACAATCGGCCTGGCCATTGAGCTCAAGCACCCCAGCCCTTACCAGCTCAAGCTTGAAGACCGCGTGCTCGAGCTTCTGGGCAACGAAGGGTGGAACGCAGAGACTTCCATGCTGGACAACATCCAGGTTTCCTTCATGAGTTTCAGCCCGGATTCGATCAAGCACCTGCTCCGGTTCGTTCCCGCGGAGCACATCTGCCAGCTCGTGGACGACGTCACTGTGGAGGAAATCCGCGATGAACTCGGCCTGGGCGTCATCACCGGGGGAGCGGTGGCCAACGTGATGAAGGCGGCCCAGCAGGAAGGCGAACGGATCCTGGACGACTGTGAGGTTGGACTGGCCGGCCCGGGTATCGACTACGTCCGCAAGCACGCCCGCACCGTCCAGCGCTGGCTTGAATCAGGCCGCCGCTTCCGGGTGTGGACCGTCGATTCGGAGAATGATGTAGCGCTTTGCCAAGGCCTGGGCATCCACGAGATCACTACGAACAAGCCGGCGCAGGTCCTGGCCCAGCTTTAGCATCCCAACTAGTCCCCACCGCCACCCTCGCCTCGCAAGTCCCACCGGCTCCCAGCCTTCGCAAGCTCAGGCCGGGGCCCTCGCCGGTGTGGCCCCACGGCCAGGGAACCCTGGCGGCGTGGGCCCACGCAGTTGTTGTCGTTTGCCCGCCCCAAAACGACAACAACTGCGAGTCAGATGACCGTGTTGCTGAGGGTTCCGATGCCGCCCAGGGTGATGTCCACCCGGTCGCCGGGCTGGACAGCCACGAAGGTGTTCGGAGCTCCCGTCATGATGATGTCTCCCGGTTCCAGGGTCAGCCATTCGGTGACGTAGACGAGGCACTCCGTGATGGAGGAGGGCAGGTTGAAGGAGCCGGACCTGGCTTTGACCTCGCCGTTGACTGCGACCTCGGTGCTGACGTTGTCCGGGTTTTCGATCTCTGTTTCGATCCACGGCCCCAGCGGCGTGTAGTTGGTGCCTGACTTGCCCTGGAAGAGCTTTTCGTCGACCTGGTTTTGATCCACGTTGGTGACGTCGTTGACCACGGTGTAGCCCAGGACGTGGCTCAAGGCGTTCTCGGCCGTGAGCTTGTCCGCCCGTTTTCCGATGACGGCGGCCAGCTCGCCTTCCACGTTCACCGTGCCCGCGTTGCGCACCGCCACGATGTCGTCACCGGGGCCGGCGATGCTGTGGACGGACTTGTGCCAGGCCTGGATGGGCAACACGTGGTTGTTGTTACCGAGGTTGTGCCCGATTCCGAGCACAACGGAAGGCCGGACCGGGGCGAGGAACACGGCGTCGTCAGTGGAACTGGATTCTCCGGTGAAGGAAAGAACCTCAGCAAAGGGATCCTCGATGTGGTCCCAGCTTCCATTGCGCAGGACTGCGTGCGTCGGGCCGGAAGGGGTCTGTAGTCGGGCGATGCGCATGGAACTCCTCATTGAATTTCTTGTGGCAGTGGACGGGCGGTGGACGGTGACAGGTACGGTCTAAAGAAAAACATACATCATGCTGAACTAAGTCCAATATTCTGAACGGGTAGGAATTGCATCCGACCGACCCGCCAACTCTTCGGTTACCGCGCCGGGCGGGGCTGTGGTTGCATGAATACATGCCTTTTTCATGGTCCGCCCGGACAACCCAGACAATCTCCGCGGCGGCCATGAGTGCACTGTTACTCGTCAGCGCCAGGAAGCACTTCCAGCAGCCGAAGTTCTTTGCCCCGGTCGTCCCGGATTATCTATGCCGCGTTGACAATCCGGGAGACGCCGAACTCGAAGCCGGCCAAGGCAAGGCCAACGCGACCGCACCTCGGAACGGCGCCTTCGCGGTCATGTCCCGGGAGGAATGGATCGCGGTGAGTGGACTGCTTGAGGCGGTTGCCGCCGTCGGACTCCTCATTCCTGCCACGCGTAGGGCTGCAGCCCGCGGCACTACGCTGATGTTCACGGCGTTCCTGGCCGGCCACGTGGACGCGCTCCGTCGCGCCTACTCGCCTACAGGGACGGTGTCCGCTCGGCGGATCCACACACTGCGGCTGCCCTTGCAGATCCCTCTGATCCTGTGGGCATGGAGCTTGGCCGGAGCGAAACGGGGCGCATGAAACTCCTCGAATCCCCGGCGGTGAAGGTGGGTCTCTCCATCAGCATCGCAACTGGCCTCTACGGCATCTCCTTCGGGGCGTTGGCCTCAGCTTCCGGGTTCAGTTTCTGGCAGACCATGGCGTTCAGCCTGCTCATGTTCAGCGGCGGCTCGCAGTTCGCCTTCATCGGCGTCGTGGCCGGCGGCGGTTCCGGCATTGCGGCCATGACCGCGGCCGCGTTGCTGGGCTTGCGCAACGGCATCTACGGGATGCAGATGAACGCGCTGTTGCGCCCCCGCGGTTGGCTCAAGTACCCGCAAGCACACATCACCATCGACGAGTCCACGGCCACTGCATCTGGACAAAGCGATTCCGACGAACAGCGCCGTGGCTTCTGGACCGCCGGACTCGGCATTTTCGTGCTGTGGAACATCTTTACGGCCGTCGGCGCGCTGGCCGGCGATGCCTTGGGCGATCCCAAGCAATGGGGGCTCGACGGCGCGGCCGTGGCAGCGTTCCTCGGCCTGCTCTGGCCGCGGCTCAAGGGTCATGAACCTTGGGCGATTGCCGCGGCGGCTGCCCTGGCAACCATCATCGCGGTCCCGTTCGTTCCGGCGGGCGTACCCATCCTCGTGGCCGCCGTCGTGGCCGGGGCCATCGGCTGGTTCAGCCACGGGCGCAGCGACGAAGGCATGGAGCCCGACGTCGATCCCTACCCGCACGGTCATTCCAGCGCCGACGCTGCCAGCCGCGAAAGGAACGCCGAATGAACCTTTGGCTCTGGATCCTCATCGCCTGCGGACTGGCGTACGTCACGAAACTTTCGGGCTATTTCGTGCCGGCGAAACTGCTGCGGAGTCCCCGCATGATGCGCGTGGCCGGCACGATGACCATCGGCCTGCTGGCGTCCCTGACAGTCGTCAACGCGGTGGCATCCGGACAGTCCCTCGCCTTCGACGCCCGGCTCGGTGCGCTGGCAGCGGGGGCCGTCGCGCTGTGGCTCCGTGCCCCGTTCCTTGTGGTGGTCATCGTCGGATCGGCGGCGGCCGCCTGCCTGCGGCTGCTCGGTTGGCGCTGAACCACCACGCGGGGTTTCCAACCATCGCCGCGGCGCGCAACGTCGTCGTGCGCTGGTTACTGGAAAGTCATCCCTGGGATGGGGGTCTGCTGCGGCAGCGGGCGCGACGGGCGTTCGGTGCGGATGGCGTCCTCAAGGAGGGCAACCGGCCGTTCCCAAGCGCGGGACCCCGGCTCCATGGTGTCCACGGCGCCGATCAGCATGGCAACAAGGCGCACCATGTCCTCAATGGTAATGTCCCGGCGCAGCGAACCCTGGCCCTGGCCGCGGCCAAGCAGCTCGGCCAAGGAATCGATCAAGCCGCCCGTGATGCCCACCAGGAGTCCGCGTCGGCCGGCGACGGCACCCAGCAGGTTCGCGTCTTCGCTGGCAACCTGCACCACGGCGTCGATCACGTTGATAAGCCCGACGGCGGCATCCATGCCCGCGAGGGCATCTTCCACGACCGGGTCCACATGAAGCCTGAGTTGCCGCGACAGGGCGGCCAAGACGAGTTGTTCTTTGTCAGCGAAGTTGCGGAACAGTGTAGCCGGGCCAACACCTGCGGTGGTGGCGATCGTCTGGAGGGGAACCTCCGGGCCCAGCTCGCGGAAGCACTGGCGCGCCGCCGTGATGATCTTGTCTACATTGCGCGCAGCATCAGCTCTAAGTGGCTTGCGTTCCAAGGGCCGGTCCATGCTGCTCACAGTAGCAACGGAGGGGCTCCAATCACTTTTGTGACATTCTTGCCCGTGAAAGACTGGATTCATGTTGCTTGCCTTTTCAGTTGCCCCGTCCGGCCAGCCCGCTGCTGGCGCCGCATCCGTTGATGGCTCGGTGCACGATGCCGTTGCCGAGGCCGTGAAGATCGTCCGCGAATCCGGGCTCCCCAACCAGACGGACTCGATGTTCACCACCATCGAGGGTGAGTGGGATGAAGTGTTCGACGTCGTCAAGCGCGCCACCGAGGCGGTGAGCAAGTACGGGAGCCGGGTGTCCCTGGTGATCAAGGCGGATATCCGGCCGGGATATGCGGGGGAGATTACGGGCAAGGTCGAGCGGCTCGAGAAGGCGATCGCCCAAGGCGAGTAGCCCTTGACGTGCTTGGCGATCTGGACGCCACCGCAAACTAAACAGATGAGCGGTAGACATCGTCGCTGGGCGCGCCCAACCCGCAGCAGGTCCACGATTTTCTGTACGTCGGTCTCCCGCGTTAGGAAATGTGCCGGGACCAGAAGGCGTCCTGCGCCCAGTTTTCGGGCACCCCCATCCCCGCGAGGTTCATCCGCGGGCGGGCGCTGACGAGACTATGGAGGCGTCCCGCCCAGCTGCTGCGCGGTGATATTGCGTCGAGCACGGACTGCAGCGAGACCAGGACGGGATAAAGGCGCTTCCTCGACCGCTCGGGCAGGGCGTCCTTGCCCCTCAGCCACGAGACTGCGGGCGAGGTCGGGATCGCTGGGTAGACACCGAGGCCGACGTTCCATAGCCGCCCGTGGTGCGCGCAGATGTTCCGGACGCGGACATAGCTCTGCAGCCAAGACTCAAGCAGGGGCGCAGTTAGGCCGATGCTTTTCGCGACCGCGGTCCGATCTGAGCGCAGATCCAGGTTGCGGTACACACTGCTCAGTTGGCCGATGGTCAGCGTCTCCACCATGAGCCATGAGGGCGGCAGGTCGGGCGAGCCGTAGGTCGTCAGGTAGTGCTCGAGAGCCGAGCGATGGACAAGCGAGTCCTCGCCCGCATCCGGCGATCCGCGCAGCCGCTCTGCGCACGTTTCGTTGACGATCCGCAGTAGGCCCGCATGCCTCCCTCGGTGCCGGAACCGGGACGGGTCCACGTACCAGTGCGGATCCCCGTACGCCGTCGACATGTGGTCGGTGAGCGCCGCGCGCACGGCGACCTCGACGCGCTCTAGCGCATCCATGACGAGTAGCCGGAGCGCGCGGTCGAAGACGTAAAGGTCGAGTACGTCGTCGAACGCAGTCCCCTCGCGGAAGAGGTGGTCGGGCCGACCCTGCTGGAAGGGAATCGTGTACGGCGAGAGCCGGTAGTAGCCGATATGCCGCAGGTATCTGGCCGCCCTGCTCGCATCGGGGATCCGAAGCCCCCGCTCGGCGAGTCGGCCCACGAGCTCTTCGTGCGTCATCGGCGGCTTGTTGTAGGGGAACGTGCCGCGTGGGCGCGGTGGTCGGGACATCGGCGCTCCTCCTCGCCCGTGGCAAAGAAAATCCCCCAAGTGCGCATCGCAGAGAGGCGTGGGGGATGTAGTGCGGCCAGTTTAGCACGGTCACCGAGCTAAAAAGACGCGCCTCCGTATAACAAATGTTGTTATACCTTCCGGAATTGAACCGGCGAGTATGCCTCGTTAGCCGGTCCTTCCCTCTGTCGGTGCCCGGTGCAAGACTGGGGCCATGTTTGAACACAAGGCCCAGCCCGGCTGGGTGGCTGTCGAGGAATACTTGTCCACCGCCGTCGTCCGCCCGAACGCCGCGCTGAAACACGCGGTGCAGTCCGCCCTCGACGCCGGGATGCCGCCCATCGAAGTAGCACCCAACGCCGGCAAGCTGCTCAAGATGCTGGTGCAGCTGTCGGGTGCGCGGCGCGTACTGGAAATCGGCACGTTGGCCGGCTTCAGCGCGATCTGGATGGCCCAGGGCCTGCCCGACGACGGCCGCCTGGTCACTTGCGAATACCTCCCGAAACACGCTGAAATCGCGCGGGCGAACGTGGACATGGCCGGGATCGGCCACAAAGTGGACATCCGGATCGGCCCGGCGTTGGAGACCCTGGCTGCGCTGGCCGAAGATCCCGAGCGGGACGGCCAGTTCGACTTCGTCTTCATTGATGCCGACAAGGAGAACGATTCCAACTACCTGGACTGGGCCATCAGGCTCGGGCGGCCAGGCACGGTGATCGTGATGGACAACGTCATCTGGGAGGGTGCCATCCTGGATCCTTCCATGGATGAGGTGAACGCTCCGGGCATCGTGGGGGCGCTGGAGATGATGGGCAGGGACCCGCGACTCGACGCAACGGCCATCCAAACAGTTGGATCCAAGGGATGGGACGGGTTCGCGATAGCCCGGGTGGTGTGACGCTAGGCTGAGCGAATGGAATTTACCCTCCGCCCGGCAACCGTGGACGACGCCGAGCCCTTGACCCGCATGCATCTGGCTGCCTGGCGGGAAAGCTACGGGCACCTCTTGCCCGAGGAGTTCTTTGCTCTCCATGAGGCCACCATCAACACGCGGATCGAAAGGCAACGTGAAGCCTTGGCGGGTTCGTACAAGCCGATGCTCGCCCACGATTCCGACGGCGCCTTGGTGGGCATCGCCTTCGCTCGCGAGGCCCCGGAGGAGGACCGGCCTTGCGAACTTCAACTGCAGGTGATCTACACCCTTCGTCGCGTGCACGGTCTGGGCGTGGGGCGAGCATTGATCGACGCCGTGATCGGCAACTCTGCCGCCTTTCTGTGGGTGCTTGAAGACAATCCGCGTGCCCAGGCTTTCTACCGCAAGAACGGTTTCCGGCCCGACGGAACACGCCAGCTCTTGCCGCCGGAGTGGCACGAACTACCGGAAATTCGGATGGTGCGTTCCGCCGTCGGGAGCTGACTGCACGATGGGGCGTTCCGCCGTCGGGGGCTGACCGCAAGGCTGCGGCTTCAACTAGGGTTGAAGCATGACCGGAAGAGGGCGGCAGTAGTGGCGAAGCGTGGCAAGGGCAGGGGAGCCGGGCAAGCTGCCGGGGTCATCGAGGTGCCCGCGGGCACGAAGCCGAACGGTCCCATGGAGGGCGTCTACTACATCGACACCGGCGACTGCGAGTTGGTTGCCGACCCCGACAATTCCAACGGCTGGCTCCTGAAGATCAACGGCGTCATGAGCTCGCATATCGATGTTGCAGAGCCGCTGTTCCTGGACTTCGAGTACATGCGCTGGATAGCCGCGCTGGTTGAATCCAAATGGCCGCCCGAATCCAAGCCGAAGTTGCGGGCCCTGCATCTCGGCGGCGGAGCATGTTCCCTCGCCCGGTACTTCCACGCCGCCTACCCGGACGCGCGCCAAGTGGTGGTGGAACTCGACGGCAAGCTGGCCGACTACGTGCGCGGTTGGTTCGATCTCCCGAAGGCCCCGCTGCTTCGAATCCGGGTGGGCGAAGCCAGGGAAGTCACGGAAGGCCTCACTCCGGCCACCCGCGACCTCATCATCCGGGACGTCTTTGCCGGCGCCCTCACACCGAGGGCGCTCACGACCCGCGAATTCAACGATCACGCGCAGAGGGTGCTGGCGCCGGGCGGCCTTTATGTGGTGAATTCCGGAGATGCGCCGGACCTCAAGAACGCCCGCGAGGACGCCGCCACCATCGCAGACACCTTCGCGCACACGATGATTATTGCCGATCCCGCGATGCTCAAGGGCAGGCGGTACGGAAACATGATCATGGCCGGCAGCCACAAGCCCTTCGGCGACGATCCCCAACTGGCCCGGAAGCTGCTCGGTGGGGCGGTTCCCGCGCATATCTGGAACGATGCCAAGGTCCGGGCATTCGCCGTAGGCGCCCAGATCCGGCACGACCCGCGGCCGGCCGCCTGACGGTCGAACATATGTGAGCGAGCGTCGGCCGGGGAAGGCTCATATGTGAGCGAGGGTCGGGACTCTAGCGGCGCGCCAGCAGCAGCTCGTGGTGGGCGGCCGTCTCTTCTTGAAGCGCATGCACGACGGCGGCAACGGCGGGGCGGCGCATCGAGTCGGGCCGCAGGACCATCCAGTAGGGGAGCAGCTCCGAGAAGTCCGAGGGCAGCAGCCGCACCAGGTCCGGGTGCCGGTCCGCCATGAAGCACGGCAGGAAGCCGATGCCGGCCCCGGCGCGCGTCGCCTCGACGTGGACGAAGACATTGGTGGAGCTCAAGCCGTCGCGCATGGAGGGGACCAGCCGGCGAGGGGCATCGAGATCGTCCACTTGCAGCATGGAGTCCACGAAATAGACCAGCTGATGCCGCGTCAGCTCTTCCACGGTGCCCGGCACCCCGTGAAAAGCCAGGTACTCACGCGATGCATACATTCCCAGCATGTACTCGCCCAGCAACACGGCCTCGGCCCGGTGCACCTGGGGTTCGCCAACCACCACCTCGAGGTCCAGGCCGGAACGCTGCTGGAGCGCCCGGCGGGTCACGGTGATGATCTCCACCGTGAGGCCGGGATGCGATCGCCGCAAGCGCGCCACGGCCGGTGCCGCGATGTAGGCGCTGAAACCGTCAGTTGCGGTCATGCGTACGACGCCGGCAATGGGGTCCGGCGCGCGGTCCTCCGGTCCCAGCGCGCCCACCGCCGCTTCGATCCGCTCTGCCACGTCCACGGCCTCCGCTCCGAGCTCCGTGACTTCCCATCCGCCTGCTGCCCGCGCGAGGACCCGGCCGCCGAGCGCCTTTTCGAGCGCGGCGATCCTGCGGGAAACAGTGGTGTGGTTCAATCCCAAGGCTTGGGCCGCCGTCGTGAACTTACCTGAGCGCGACACCGCGAGGAGGACGAGGAGGTCGTCGGGATTCGGATTCATATCTGCAATTCTGCACACACTTAGTGCCATTTTGGTTATTGAAGCCGCAGAAATGTGCGGCAATACTCATTGGAGCATTTCGTGTTGTGGATCACAACACGTGTCAGTGTGGACACTAAGGAGATGGACATGAGCGTAGGACAACGCTCCGCAGCAGGCGCCGCCACAGGCAAAGGCTCAGGCCTCAAGAAGATCGTCGCCGCCTCAATGGTGGGCACCGTTGTGGAATGGTACGAATTCTTCCTCTACGCCACCGCCGCAACCCTGGTTTTCGGCAAGTACTTCTTCCCGCCCACCGGCAACGACCTTGACGGCATCATCCAGGCGTTCCTGACGTACGCGGTGGGCTTCGTGGCCCGGCCCTTGGGCGGCATCGTCTTCGGCCAGATCGGAGACAGGCTCGGCCGCAAACCCACCCTGCAGCTCACCATTGTGATTGTCGGCGTGTCCACTTTCCTCATGGGTTGCCTCCCGGGCTTCGCCGACCTCGGTTACTGGGCGCCGGCCATGCTCGTGGCGCTCCGTTTCATCCAAGGCTTCGCACTGGGTGGCGAATGGGGCGGCGCGGTGCTGCTGGTGGCAGAGCACAGCCCCAAGGAGTCCCGCGGATTCTGGTCGAGCTGGCCGCAGGCCGCGGTTCCCGTCGGCAACCTCCTCGCCACGCTGGTCCTCTTCATCATGTCCACCACGCTCAGCGGCGCAGCATTCCTCAGCTGGGGATGGCGTGTGGCGTTCTGGCTCTCCGCCGTGATCGTCTTCGTGGGCTACTACATCCGCACCCACGTGACCGAGGCCCCGATCTTCCTCGAGGCGAAAGCCCAGGTGGAGAAGGAACAGGCCATCAGCTACGGTGTCGGCGAAGTCATCCGCAAGTACCCCAAGGGCATCCTGCAGGCCATGGGGCTTAGGCTCGCGGAGAACATCATGTACTACCTCGTGGTGAGCTTCTCGATTGTGTACCTCAAGAGCGTGGACAAGTACGACACCTCGTCCTTGCTGCTCGCACTGCTGATCGCACACGTTGTCCACTTCGTGGTCATCCCGCAGATCGGCCGGCTTGCGGACAATTGGGGGCGCAAGCCGGTTTACCTGATCGGTGCCATAAGCGGTGCGACCTGGCCGTTCTTCGCCTTCCCCATGTTCGACACCAAGAACCCCGTGGTAATCGTTGCCGCCGTGACCATCGGCCTCTGCCTGCATGCCTTCATGTACGCAGGACAGCCGGCCATCATGACCGAGCTCTTCCCCACCCGGATGCGCTACTCGGGCGTCTCCCTTGGCTCGCAAGTCACCTCGATTTTCGCCGGTTCGCTGGCCCCGCTCTTGGCGACGCAGTGGCTCAAGGACACCGGTTCCTGGATGCCTACGGCGATCTACCTGGTGATCGCCTGCGCCATCACTGCCGTCGTCGTCTTGACGCTCAAGGAGACCCGCGGAGTGGCGCTGGAAGACGTTGACAAGGCCGACGCTGTTCGCCACGGCCTCCCCATGGGTGTCCGCGCATGAGCCTGGAGGGCCGCAAGGCCCTGGTGACCGGCGGAGCGGGCGGCATCGGCGCAGCATGTGCCACGGCCCTCGCCGCGCGGGGCGCGAAGGTTGTGGTGGCCGACGTCGATGCCGCCGCAGCCGCGGCGCTCGCCGACAAGCTGGGCGGCACCGCCTGGGCCGTCGACTTGCTCGACACCGAGGCCCTGGCGGGACTCAGCCTGGATTGCGACATCCTCGTGAACAATGCCGGCATCCAGAAGGTTGCCCCCATCGAAGAATTCGAACCGGCAGACTTCCGCCGCATCCTGACCCTTATGCTCGAAGCCCCTTTCCTCCTTATCCGGGCAGCACTTCCGCACATGTACACCAACGGATTCGGCCGGATCATCAACATCTCCTCGGTCCATGGGCTGCGGGCATCGGCATTCAAGAGCGCGTATGTCTCGGCCAAGCACGGGCTCGAGGGGCTCAGCAAAGTGACGGCCTTGGAGGGCGGCCAGCACGGGGTCACCTCCAACTGCATCAATCCGGGATACGTGCGTACGCCCCTCGTCGAGAAGCAGATCGCGGACCAGGCGCTGCTGCACGGCATCCCTGAATCGGAAGTCCTGGCGAAGGTCATGCTGACGGAGTCCGCGGTGAAGCGCCTCGTGGAGCCGGAGGAAGTCGCGTCACTGGCCGCGTGGATAGCGTCCGACGACGCCGGCATGGTCACCGGAGCCAGCTACACGATGGACGGGGGCTGGTCCGCCCGTTAACTTACCCCTCGATGTCGTAGGCTGGTGCCCACGAGGGGAGCGAATATGGGTCTCGATCCGGTCAGCCTGAAGATAGCTCTGGGCATTGTCGCTTTTACGCTCTGCCTGCTGTTTTTCGGATCGTTCCGCCGGACCCGCTCCGCGTACAGCGGGTGGTGGTGCCTCGCCCTCGTTTTCTTGCTCTCGGGGAACATGGCGTACCTGCTCGCCGGGACTCCCCAGCAAATCTGGGCGGGGCCACTCGGCAATGCTTTGCTGGTGGCCGGGGCGTTCAGCGTGTGGGCGGGCTCGCGCTCCCTGCGCTTGCTTGCGACGCCGCGATGGCAGCTCCTCACCGGACCCGTCGCCACGGCTGTTGCCGCCACGCTGGAGAACCCAGCCACCAACGCATGGTCCGGCGGCCTGGTGTATTTGGCCATGATGTCCTTGGGCATGGGTTTGGCAACGGTTGAACTCTGGCGGTTGAAGCCCGGCGTTTCACGGGCCCATCGCTCCTTGGCGCTCGCCGCAGGAGTGCTGGGGTCGTTCTTCTTCTGCCGCGGGATCGCATATGTCGTTGAAGGACCCGACGGTCCGGATTTCGGCACCTTCCTCAGCTCGGCAACCACCAGCGTGGTCACCATCGTCCTTCTTGTCACTGTGTCCTTCAGTATGACTGCGCTAAGTAACGAGCAGCTCATCAACGGGCTCAACGAACGCGCCACCCGGGACGGCCTGACGGGGCTCCTTAACCGTACCGCCTTCATGGAGTTGGCCACCCAGGAGATCGGCAGGCTGCACTCTGCCGGATCGATCTCCACGTTGATCCTCGCCGACCTCGACCATTTCAAATCACTCAACGACAAGCATGGCCACGCCGCGGGCGACACCGCCATCCAGGCCTTCGCCGCGGCGTGTCAGGCCTCGGTCCGCCACACAGACCTTGTCGGGAGGTATGGCGGAGAGGAATTCACCATCCTGCTTCCCGGGGCCGATCTCGAGAGTGCAGAAATCATTGCCAACGAAATCAGCCGCCGTTTGGCCTCGGCAGAACCGCCGGACGGCGTCACCTTCCCCACTGTGAGCTATGGCATCGCCCCCAGCACCCTCGCCAACGCCGACGTTGCCCACATGATCGTGGCCGCCGACAAAGCCCTGTACCAGGCCAAGTCCTTTGGACGGAACCGCGCGGTCTGCGCAACTGCCTAGCCGCGTAGCCAGTCGCTGTGCGCTAACTCCCGCACCGCCGGGGCAACCCCGCAGCCTTCGGACCAGTCCGCCAAAACAATCTGCTTAAACGCTTGATCAAAAGTGTGACCTCGGTTACGCTTGCAGTGATCAAACGCTTTAGCAGAAATGGACATCAACGCCGATGACTTACTCAGTCTTCTTCCAACCCACCGATGGATGGGTCGGAGACGTGATCCCGTTCCAGAAGGACGGGGAGTTTTGGCTTTTCTATCTGCACGAGGTGCGGAACGACCCGAAGCCGGGAACGTCCTGGAATCTCGTGACCACCAAGGACCTGACCCGGTTCGAGGACCATGGAGTGTCGCTGCGCCATGGCGGGGAGGGCGAGGCGGACTTCAACGCATACACGGGCAGTGTTGTGTGCGACGATTCCGGGACACACCACCTGTTCTACACCGGACAGAATCCCCGGCACCTCGGCTCCGACGGGGTCCCGCTGCAACTCGTCATGCATGCCACGAGCACGGACGGAATGCTGACGTGGGTCAAGCATCCGGAGTTGACCTTCGGCGCCCCGGCCGGCTACGAATCCGGCGACTGGCGCGATCCTTTCGTTTTCAAGGACGAGGCCAGCGGCCTATGGCGGATGCTCCTGGCCGCACGGCACGCGGACGGTCCGGACCGCCGTCGCGGGCTGGTCGCCCAATGCGTCTCACCGAACCTGATGGATTGGGAGCATGCCGAGCCGTTCTGGGATCCCCGCCGGTACATCACGCACGAATGTCCCGACGTTTTCGCCTGGGGTGACTGGTGGTACCTGGTCTATTCGGAGTTCTCCGAGTCCTTCACCACCCGCTACCGTATGGCGAAAAGTCCCGATGGGCCATGGATCGTGCCGCCGCGGGACAGCGTTGACGGCCGCGCCTTCTATGCCTCGAAGACGGCCGAGCGGGATGGCCGCCGGTTCTTCTTCGGCTGGATCGCCAGCAAGACGGACAACCGCGACGACGGCGCCTGGCAGTGGGCGGGCACGATGTCCGTCCTCGAGGCCCGCCAGAACGACGACGGCACCCTCGCGTTTTCCCTCGCCGACGAGCTTGTCGAGAGCTTCTGGGACGAGATCCCGGTAACCTTCGGCAGCGCCCTTCCGGAGGTGCTGCATGCTCCCGACGGGTACTCGGCCTTGGTGTCCGATGAGGTCCTCCCGCGGCAGTTCTACGCCCGGGCGGTGCTGCAGATAGAACCCGATACCACCGAATGCGGCCTGCTGCTCCGCTCAAGCCCGGACGGAGACGAGTCCTACATCATCCGCCTGGAACCGAAGCGCGGACGCATGGTGTTCGACCGATGGCCCCGTCAGATCAACGGCGACGCGCAATGGCACGTCTCGGGGGATGTTCCCTTCGAGATCGAGCTGGAACGCCCCTGCGAGCTCGCTCCCGGAGAACACACCCTCGAAGTTGTCGTGGACGGGGACCTCTGCGTCGCCGTCGTCGACCGGCAGGTCGCCTTGAGCACCCGGATCTACGGGCTGCCGGACGGCCGGATCGGCGTTTTCGCCGGTGAAGGCACCATCACCCTCACTGACCTTGAGATACGTAAGCGCACTGACAACTAAATACCCAGCGCCAGACCTCCGTTCAAATCAAAGGAGATTTCCCCCATGAAGAAGCTCATACGAACGGCCGCCGTAGCAGCGGCCGCAGCCCTCGCACTCTCCGCCTGCGGCGGTGGAGGGGCCGGCAGCGCCTCCAACGTCAACCCCACCGGAGACATCAAACCGCGGCAAATCTCGTGGCTGCTGTCCCGGCCGGCCGACGGTGCAGTCATCAACGTCATGAAAAAGGTGGCCGACGAGTACGCCCAGACCCATCCCGGCTTTTCCCTCAACCTGATCACGACCCCTGACCGGCCCTCGTATATCCAGAAGTACGAAACCCTCGCAGCTGCGAACAAGCTCCCGGAGCTGTTCGATACGGACGCCACGCCCTTCGCCCAGCAACTCGCCAAGCAAGGCAAGATGGTCGACGCCGAGAAGCTGCTCAAGGACCTCGGTGTCTACGACACCTACCGGACGAACGCCCTGAATTACCAACGTTTCGACGACGGATCCCTCTACATGATCCCGTTCCAGTTCGAGCTCGAGTACTTCTGGTACAACAAGGCCCTTTTCCAGCAGGCTGGAGTGTCCGTGCCGAAGTCACTCGACGACATCCCCGCGATGTGCACCGCCCTGCGCAAGGCCGGCATTACGCCCCTCGCCCTTGACGGACAGGACCAGTGGCCGCTTGAGCGCTATGTCTCCTACCAGCCCTTCCGCGACGCCGGGCCCGACTTCTTGCAGAAGCTCAAGAAAGGTGACGCGAAGTTCAGCGACGCCACAGGCCAGAAGACAGTCAACTGGATAAGCCAGCTCGGAGGGGCAGGCTGCTTCCAGGACGGCTTCTCCTCGCAGGGCTACTCTGACGCCCAGAACCTCTTCACCTCCGGCAAGGCCGCCATGTACAACATCGGTACCTGGGAACTGCCCAGCCTCGCGACCGACAAGCTGAATCCGGCGGTGCGCAACGACGTCGACTACTTCACGCTTCCGGCCACGCCAAGTTCCGCCACGGCCGCCAACGAGTACGTGGCAACCTCAGGTATAGGCATGGCGGTCAACTCGAAGACCTTCGACCCGCTCGTGAGCGACTTCCTGAAATTCGCCCTCGCCAAGTACCCCTCGGAGTACGCGGCCACGGGTGCCCTCTCGCCGACGACGAACGTCCAGACGACGATTCCAGCCAACGCCACGCCACTGTACAAAAAGGCAGTTGACCAGGCGAAGGATCTCGGGTCGAAGCTCGCGATGCCGTGGGACACGCAGCTCGATCCGACCACCAACAGCAGGCTGCAACAAGAGCTCGTGCTCTTGGCCCAGGGCAACGTCAAACCTGCCGAGTTCACCAGCACGATGGATAGCACCATCGCACAGAACGCTCCCAAGTTCTTCAAATAACACGCAGCGGTGGGGGGCCCAGGCCCCCCACCCGAAAGGCCCTCCCATGCTTCCCAATCGATCACGACTCTCGGTCCTGGTCTTCCTGCTTCCGCCGCTGCTTCTCTACGGCGTCGCGGTGCTGTTCCCGATACTGCAATCGCTGTTCCTCAGCTTCTTCTCCTGGAACGGCATCAGTGACATGGAGTTCGTGGGCTTCACAAACTACGTACACATGCTCACCGGCGACGGCGTGTTCTGGCGTTCCTTCTTCAACGCCCTCGGCTACCTCGCCATCTGCCTCGTCCTCCAATTGGGCGGCGCATTGTTCGTCGCCAGTCTCCTGACCTCGCTGCGAAGAGGCCGCGAGCTCGTCAAAACCCTGTATCTCCTGCCGGCGGTGATCTCGACGGTTGCCATCGCCTTCCTCTTTGTGAGGATCTACTCGATCGATCCGGTGGGGCTCCTCAACCAAGTCCTCGGCTGGATCGGGCTGGGCAGCCTTGAACGCCCCTGGCTTTCGGACGTCAATACTGTCCTGGCGGCAGTTTCAGCCCCCGAAGGCTGGCGGTTCACGGGGCTCTACATGCTCATCATCTACGCCGCGCTGCTTGCCGTCCCGCAGGAACTTGAAGAGGCGGCACGCCTGGACGGCGCCAACCGGTGGCAGCTGTTCACCAAGATCAGGTTCCCGCACATCCGGCCCGTGTGGATCACCACAACCATCATGGCCACGACCTACGGCCTGCGTGGATTCGATATCCCTTACCTCATGACGAACGGCGGCCCTGGCCAGTCCTCGGAGCTCCTGACGACCTACATGTACAAAACCGCGTTCACCAGCACCGACTTCGGCTACGCCAGCACCATCTCGGTGTTCATCGTGGTGGAGTGCCTCGTCGCCGTCGGATTCATCTTGCTCATGCTCAAACGAAAGGCTGACGCATGACCGCGCAAACAGCCCCGGTTACCCGGCCGATCCCGGCCCCGCCAAGCAGCCCGGCCCCCCGACGTCGGCGGCGCAAGCCAAACGTCTTCCGAAGCTTGTCGAGGGTGCTGATCGTCCTCATCGTCGTCGTGCAGGTCTACCCCCTCGCCTGGCTGTTCCTCACGAGCCTGCGCAACGAGCACGACTTCGCCACGGGTGATCCCTTCGCGCTGCCGAGTTCCATCAGCTTCGACAACTACGCCCGCGCTTTCCAGACCGGCAACCTCGGCCAGAACATCCTGAACAGTTTCATCGTCACGATGGGTGCCAACCTCCTGATCGTCCTGCTGGGCATGATGGCAGCCTATGCCTTGCAGGTCCTCGGATTCCGGTTCAGCAAATTCGTCCGGGGCCTCTTCCTGATCGGCATCATCGTGCCGGTGCAGATCGCGCTGGTGCCGCTGTTCATCGACTACTCGTCCGTGAACCTGCTGGACACCTACCAATCGATGATCATCCCCTTGGCGGGGTTCGCCCTTCCCATGTCGATCTACCTCTTCTCGTCGTTCTTTGAATACATTCCCCGCGAGACCTATGAGGCAGCCTCCCTGGACGGCGCCGGCCCGTACCGGATCTTCGGGCTCATCACCCTTCCGCTCTCCACCAACACGGTAGTGACAGTGGTCCTGGTGAACAGCATCTTCATCTGGAACGACTTCATCTTCGCGAACACCTTCGTGCTTTCCGAAGGGCTCAAGACCATCCCTCTGGGGCTGCAGAACTACATCGGCGCAATGGGCAAGGTCGACTGGACCGCGACGTTCGCCGCTGTCTGCATCACCATCACCCCTTTGCTGCTCGTGTTCCTTGTCCTCAACAAGGCGATGATCCAAGGCCTCGAGAGCGGGGCGACGAAGGGGTGAGCACGAGGCCACTGGATAGACTGTGAGGGGAGGGCCAATGACGTCTGAAAAAAGCTTGAGAGAACCCGAGGTTAACCCCTCGCATCCACCGGCGACTCCGAGGACGAGTCATCCGGTCACGATGCGGGACGTGGCGGAAGGGGCTGGAGTCTCCGTTGCTACGGTTTCCCTGGTTGTTAACAACAAGAAAGACGCCAGGATCGGCGCCGGGACCCGCAAGCGCGTCCTGGAGACCATCCGCGAACTGGGATACCGCCCGAACGCCCTCGCGAAGAACCTCGTGAGCGGCAGTTCGCGGTTCATTGGCCTCGTCGCTGACGCGATCGCCACGACGCCCTTCGCGGGGCAAATCATCCACGGCGCCCAGGACGAAGCTTGGAAACACGGATTCGTGCTCCTGGTCGCCAACACCGAGGGCGACGAGCCTGTCGAAAAAGACGCCATCTCGATGATGCTCGAACACAAGGTTCGCGGCATCCTGTACTCCACATGGTTCCACCGCCCAACTCAGATCCCCGCAGCGTTGCAAGAGACAGACTTCGTGCTGGTCAACTGCTTCTCCCCGGACTCCGACGCCTTGGCCGTGGTCCCGGATGAAGTCCATGGCGGACGGGAAGCCACCGACATCCTTGTGCGCAAGGGACACCGGCGGATCGCCTTCATCAACGCCACGATTCCTGCACCGGCGAAGGACGGACGCCTCCAGGGCTACCGGGAAGCGCTCGAATCCGCCGGAATCGCATTCGATCCGCACCTCGTGTTCGACGCATATCCTGACCAGGAAGGTGGCTACGGAGCAGTCGAGGAACTCCTCAAACGCGACGTCACGGCAGTCTTCTGCTACAACGACCGCATGGCCATGGGTCTCTACGACGGGCTGAAGCAAGAGGGGCTGTCCATTCCCGATGACATGGCCGTGGTGGGTTTCGACAACCAGGAAGTCATCGCCGCCCACATGCGGCCACCGCTGTCCACCGTCGCGCTGCCGCACTACGAGCTAGGCGCCGCGGGTGTGCGCTTGCTTCTCGGCGTCGACGAACCGGCGGGGAGCCCGGTGCTTAAGCTTGAATGCCCGCCGGTGGAGCGGGATTCCGTTGGACCGATTACCCTCACGGGTTCCCGGCTGCTTTAGGGGGATTCTGCTCGGCTTCGTCCACGGCGGAATGCTCAATGTAGGACTCCACCGCCGACTCCGGAACGCGGTATGACCGCCCGAACCGCACCGCGTGGATGGCGTGCGAGTTCACGAGCCGGTAAACGGTCATTCTGGATACCCGCAGCGCCTGGGCAACCTCGGCGATTGTCATGAACCGGTTGCCTGGAATACCGGCGGCGGACATATTCACCACGGCCTCCGCAATTGGCGGTAGTCGTAGTAGACCAGGGTGCCACCTGTTGGCACGACGGTTCTCAAGCCAATCGATGGACCTTTGATGACGACCACCACGCCTTCCTTTGACCCGTTGAAGGGATCGTCTCCAGCCAGGTAGTCTCCCACCTTGAAAGGGGAGACGGTCGTTTTGACCTGCTTGGATGCGCGCGAAAATACCTGGCAAAGTCGCAAAGCCAGCGCATGGCGGCGCTGCTTGCGCATCCGAGCAGCGTGCCTTGAGTAAGGATCGAACATCGGAATCACTCCCTTGCAGTCGCGATCTTCCAACGGTAGGCGCCGACCACACGCAACACATGAGTGACTTGCACCCGTTATGGCACATGGGCCACTCACGTCACTTGGACCACTACTCGGACAGGCACCCCAGCGCAAGCAAGTGGTGACCCGAGTAGTCCGTGCAAAAGACGGGTAGGGGTTACGCATGCCAGGCCGGGCGAACAGTCCATACGCTCAAAGCAAATGTTCCGTCAGGTCTGGGAGGGGGAACAATGCAACGAGCGGCAAAAGCAGGAATTGTCGTTGCGGGGGTGGTGGCGGCCGGGCTGGCGGGGGCGATAACCCTCAACGCCACGCAGACATCATCAAACTCGATGGCCGGCGCCGCGCCGTCGGCCATTGTCAGTGCGGCGGCTCCTGCATCCGGTGCCACCAGGACACCGGCCACGACGCCGAGTGCCACCGCTTCAGCCCCAGCCGCCAGCGCTTCCGCCCCAGCCGCCAGCGCTGCTTCGGCCAGCGCTGCTTCTGCCAGCGCTTCCGCCAGCTCTGCGCCTTCAAGTCAGGCCCCGGTCCCTGCCCCGGCGAGCAGTGCCAAGCCCGATGCCCCGGTGCCGGCACCAGCCGCGCCAGCGCCGGCTCCCGCGGCGCCTGCTCCTGTGCAGCAAGGCCTCGACGCAGCCGGGATCCAGCGCATCAAGGACAGCTGCACCGCACGGCTGCAAAGCGATGCGGCGCACTCCTCAATTGTGACCGGAACGGTGGTACCCCGGCCATTCACAGTGGTTTCCATCGCGTTCTCGGGAAACCCCGTGCAGTCAACGGCGGCCTCCGGTCTGGCGTCGTACGACATCCTCATGAAGGTCACCCTCAAGCTTGTCGATGGTCCTGCCCAGGACAGCGTGCGGGTTTGCCGGGTCTACGACTCGGACTCGCACGTGGATTGGCTTCCTGCCGGCTGAGTCCGCAGTTGCATCTGGTCCTAGGCGCTAAGACTTGGTGCCTGTAAGCGCCAAGGTTCCGCCGAGCCCGATCATCATGACCCCGCCCGTGGCACCCAGGGTGGAGATCCGCCGCGGGGAGCTGGCAAACCAGTGGCGTGCCGTGCCCGCTGCGAGGGCCCAGATACTGTCGGAGACCAGGGCGATCACCAGGAAAACACTTCCGAGTTCGGCGAGCTGAAGCGGAATGCTGCCGCTCGAATATTCCACGAACTGGGGCAGCACGGCCACGAAGAAAACGATCGATTTCGGGTTGCTCGCACCGACGACAAAACCCTCGCGGATGAGCCGCCACATGGACCGCGACGGCGCGGGGCCAGCCGCCGTCGAACGCCCGCTGCGGTGGCGGATCGCCTGCACCCCGAGATAGACCAGATACGCCGCGCCACCGAACTTGATGATGGTGAAGAGCACGATCGATTGCGCCAGGACCGCACCAAGCCCGAGCGCCACGGCGATGATCTGCGGAACCATGCCAAGCGCGTTTCCGAGCACGCTCAGGAGTCCGCCTTTGCGGCCGAGGGCGAGGGAGCGTCCAATCACGAACAGGACGCTGGGACCGGGGATGGCGATGAGGACCAGTGCGGCCAGCGCAAACGCCAGGAGGTTGGTGAACGGAACCATGCCTGATGATAGCGCTGGCCGGCGGTGACGGTCGATGGCTAGCGCTGGCCGGCGGTGACGGTCGATGGCTAGTGGGGGCAGCCGCCGTCGGGCAGTGTCCGCTAGTGCCGCTGGGCGATCACGGGGATCGAGGCTGTTTCGTCCACGAGATCCGCACGAATGCGCCCGCCGCCGCGGACCCACAGCTTGTAGGCCAGCACCAGCAGTCCGAGCCACACGGCGCCCACGTACAAAGCCACTCGGGTGTCCTCGAAGACGCCAAGGATGACGATCACCAGGGCCATGAAGGCGATGGTCAGCACGGATGCTGCCGGCCACCATGGCGATGCGAATTCCGACGCCGGGAGTCCCTTGCGCTTGATCTCGCGCTTCATGGCGACGTGGGAGGCGAGGATCATGACCCACACCCACACCGTCGCGAAGGTGGCGATGGAAGCGATCACGAGGAACACGTCCTCGGGAATCACCGCGTTGAGCACCACGCCCACCAGCAGGATGCCACCCATGAGGACCACAGTCATCCAGGGAACACCGTGCCTTGAGATCTTGCCGAAACTCTTCGGAGCATGTCCTTGCTGGGAAAGACCGAAAAGGATGCGTCCGGCGCCGAAAATGTCGCTATTGATGGCTGACAGCGCAGAAGTGATGACCACGGCATTGAGGATGTGGGGCGCTGCGGGGATGCCGAGGCCGCTGAAGATCTGCACAAACGGGCTGCCGTTGTTCCCGATTTCATTCCAGGGGAACAAGCTCATGAGCACGCCGAGCGTCAGGACGTAGAACAGCAGTACGCGCACCGGGACGGTGTTGACGGCCTGCGGAATGACCTTCTTGGGGTCGGCGGCCTCGCCTGCCGTGATGCCGATCGTTTCGATCCCGCCGAAGGCGAACATCACGACGGCGAACGAGGCCAGGAGCCCGCCGAAACCGTTCGGGAACATGCCGCCGTGGTCAACGAGGTTCCCCAGCCCTGGTGCGGCGCCGCCGTTGCCCGAGTGGAAGCCGAACACGATGATCGCAGCGCCGCCCGCAATCATGGCGATGATGGCCACCACCTTGATGAGCGAGAACCAAAACTCAAGCTCGCCGAAGACCTTCACGCTCAGGAGGTTCATGGCGCCAAGGAGGAGGATGATCGCCAGGACCCAGATCCATCGGTCCACCTGCGGGAACCAGAAGCCCATGTAGATACTGAATGCCGTCACGTCCGCGATCGCCACGATGGCCATTTCAAAGACATAGGTCCACCCGGTGATGAATCCTGCCAGCGGTCCGAGGTAGCGGCTGGCGTACTGGCCGAACGAGCCGGAGACGGGGTGGCGGACGGCCATCTCGCCGAGGGCCCGCATCACCATGAAGACGGCGGCGCCACCGATCATATATGCGAAGAGAACCGACGGGCCGGCCTTTTGGATTGCAGACGCAGAACCGTAGAAGAGACCTGTTCCGATGGCCGAACCGAGGGCCATGAAGCGGATGTGGCGGACATTGAGGCCACGGCTGAGAACGGTGGTTACTGCGCCTTCGACGCCTTCGACTACTTTGGCGGCCGGCGTCCTGACGGCTGTTGGGGCTTGCTGCATGCGAATACCTTCTCGTCATTGGGAGGGGGACTGTTAACCAGCAGACCATTTCGGAGCGTCCTGTGATGGGTCTCACGGCGCATCGTTGTCTCGGTTCTCAGACGCTGCGCCGCGGAGTGATTGTCTCGCGGGCAAATGTCTGGTATTCCAGACACCTTAATGTTCTGATTGGCTTTTAGATCCGCTCCATGGGGCGCACGCTTAAGTACGGGATCCCGGACACCCACCTTGCCGTCTTTGTGGCGGAGGGGCGGGCCGGGCATTACCGTGCACTCGAAGAGGAGCCATGACCATACAGCCGTCCACCCAAGGCCGGGCCGCTTCCAAAGTCCCGGCCGCCGAGAACACCCTGCGCATCCTGAAGTTGCTCGCTTCCCGGCGTGGCCCGATGGCCGCGTCAAACATCGCCACGGCGCTTGGCCTTCCCCGGTCCAGTGTCTATCACCTGCTTGGCGTCATGGAGGCCAACGGCTTCGTCCTCCACCTGCATGAGGAGCAGCGCTACGGGCTGGGTATCAGCGCCTTTGAACTCAGTTCGGCGTACTCGCGGCAAGAGCCTTTGTCGCGGCTCGGCCGCCCCATGCTTGCCGCCCTTGTGGACGCGATCGGCGAGAGCGCCCACTTGGCCGTCCTGCACGGCCGCGATGTGCTTTACATCGTGGAGGAGCGGGCCAAGAACCGCCCGTCCCTCGTGACCGACGTCGGGGTGCGGCTTCCCAGCCACCTCACGGCCAGCGGGCGAGCGATCCTGGCCGCCCTGCCGAAATCGCAGGTCAGGGCCCTGTACCCGAATGCTGCCGCCTTTACGGCCCGGCACGAGATGGAATCGCCCATCATGAAGTACTCGGCCTTGTCCTCGCACTTGGACCAGGTCCGGCAGCGCGGCTACGCCACCGAACACGGCGAAGTCACCCCCGGCTTCGGCTCGGTGGCCGCAGCCGTCACCGACCATTTGGGATGGCCGACGGCGGCAGTCGCCGTGACATTCCTCGAGGACCGGGTGCCGGCTGAGGAATGGCCCGCGCTGGCCGCCCGAATCCAGAAAACAGCGGACGAACTGTCGATCCGCATCCACGGCCGCCCTTCCTAGCCCGCCCGGCCCAACTGACTCGCAGTAAGTGTCGTTTTGGGCGCTCATAACGACATCTACTGCGGGGCCCACGCCGCCCGGGTTCCCTGGCCGAGCTTGCGAGGCGAGGGTGGCGGTGGGGACAGTTGAGTCTGGTATTCCGGACAGCACCCTCCATAAAGCCATTCCAAGACCCTTGCGGAGGGGCTCTACTGGATACAGAAGGACTTCCACCTAGCAACCTCCAGAGACGAAGGAGTCATCATGGCACCCGCCGATTTCACTACCGGAGCCCGTCCGGTCAAGGCCGCGCGCGGCACGGAGCTGACCGCGAAGAGCTGGCAGACCGAAGCGCCGTTGCGGATGTTGATGAACAACCTGGACCCGGAGGTCGCCGAGCGTCCGGATGACCTGGTCGTGTACGGCGGCACGGGCCGGGCTGCCCGGTCCTGGGCCGCGTTCGACGCGATCACCCGGACCCTGGAGACCATGGAGAAGGACGAGACCCTGCTGGTGCAGTCCGGCAAGCCCGTCGGGGTGTTCCGCACCCATGAGTGGGCGCCGCGGGTGTTGCTGGCGAACTCGAACCTGGTGGGTGACTGGGCGACGTGGCCGGAGTTCCGCCGCCTGGAGGCCGAGGGCCTGATGATGTACGGGCAGATGACGGCCGGGTCCTGGATCTACATCGGCACCCAGGGCATCCTGCAGGGCACCTACGAGACCTTCGCCGCCGTCGGGAACAAACTCCGCGCCGCAGGCCGCCTGGCCCCGACCCCGGAAGGCTCCACCGAGGGGCCGTTGGCCGGGACCCTGACGCTCACCGGCGGGTGCGGTGGCATGGGCGGGGCCCAGCCGCTCGCGGTGACCCTGAACGACGGGGCCTGCCTGATCGTGGACGTGGACGAGTCCCGGCTGCGCCGCCGCGTGGGCAAACGCTACCTGGACGAGGTCGAAACCGACCTGGATACCGCCATCGCCAAAGTCCAGGCCGCCAAGGCCGAGCGCCGCGGCTGGTCCGTCGGTTACGTCGGCAACGCCGCCGAGGTCTTCCCCGAGCTCCTGGCCCGGCACCGGGCCGGGGAGATCAGCATCGATGTCGTGACGGACCAGACCTCCGCGCACGACCCGCTCTCCTACCTGCCCGAGGGCATCACCGTGGCCGAATGGCACGCCGAGGCCGAAGCCGACCCGGAAGGCTTCACGAAGAAAGCCCAGGCCTCCATGGCCAAGCACGTCCAGGCCATGGTCGAGTTCCAGGACGCCGGGGCCGAGGTCTTTGACTACGGCAACTCCATCCGCGACGAAGCCCGCAAGGGCGGCTACGACCGGGCCTTCGAATTCCCCGGCTTCGTCCCGGCCTACATCCGGCCCCTGTTCTGCGAAGGGCTGGGCCCGTTCCGCTGGGTCGCGCTCTCCGGGGATCCCGAAGACATCGCCGTGACCGACAAGGCCATCAAGGAACTGTTCCCCGAGAACACCCACCTGCACAAATGGCTCGACGCCGCCGCCGAACGGGTCGAGTTCGAAGGCCTCCCGGCCCGGATCTGCTGGCTCGGCTACGGCGAACGCGCCAAAGCAGGGCTGCTGTTCAACCAGCTCGTGAAAGAAGGCAAAGTCAAGGCCCCCATCGTGATCGGCCGGGACCACCTGGACTCCGGCTCCGTGGCCTCCCCCTACCGGGAAACCGAGTCCATGAAAGACGGCTCCGACGCGATCGCCGACTGGCCCCTGCTCAACGCCCTGACCGCCGCGTCCTCCGGCGCGACCTGGGTCTCCATCCACCACGGCGGCGGCGTGGGCATCGGCCGCTCCATCCACACCGGCCAGGTCTCGGTCGCCGACGGCACCGAGCTCGCCGCGCAGAAACTCGAACGCCTCCTCACCAACGACCCCGGCATGGGCGTCATCCGCCACGCCGACGCCGGCTACGACCGCGCCATCGAGGTCGCCCACGAACGCGGCGTCCGCATCCCCATGGAAGAAACCCGCTAACCAGACCCCACAACCCCAAATAGCTCGCACTAGATGTCGTTATGGGACCCCAAAACGACAACAACTGCGAGCCAGTTGGGAAGAACGAGGAAAGATGACTTTGACAACCCACGAACCGCTGACCGTTACCCTCGGCTCCAGCGGAGTCACGCCGGAGGACGTCGTCGCCGTCGCACGCCACGACGCCAAGGTGACCATCTCCCAGGAAGCCTTGGACACGGTCGCCAAGGTCCGCGCCCACATCGACGGCCTCGCCCACAGCGAGGTTCCGGCGTACGGCGTCTCCACGGGCTTCGGTGCCCTGGCCAACCGCCACATCCCCAACGAACTCCGCACCCAGTTGCAGAAGTCGCTCATCCGCAGCCACGCCGCCGGCATGGGCCCGGCAGTGGAGCGCGAAGTGGTCCGCGGCATCATGTTCCTGCGCGCCAAGACCCTGGCCTCGGGCCGCACGGGCGTTCGTCCCGTGGTCCTGCAGACCATGGTGGACGTCCTCAATGCCGGCATCACCCCCGTCGTGCGTGAATTCGGCTCCCTGGGTTGCTCCGGCGACCTCGCGCCGCTGTCCCACTGCGCACTGGTCCTGATGGGCGAAGGCGAAGCCACCGGCCCCGACGGCGAGCTCTACGGCGCCGCCGGTAAGAAGCCGGTTGCGGAGCTCCTCGCCGCGCACGGCATCGAGCCGGTGGTCCTCGCGGAAAAGGAAGGCCTCGCGCTGGTCAACGGCACCGAGGGCATGCTCGGCATGCTCCTCATGGCCATCGCCGACCTGCACCTGCTGCTCACGACGGCGGACATCACCGCCGCGCTCAGCGTCGAAGCGCTGCTCGGCACGGACCAGGTGTTCCTGCCTGAGCTGCACGCGGCCCTGCGGCCCCACCCGGGCCAGGCTGCAAGCGCGGACAACATGTTGCGCGTGCTTTCCAACTCGCCGATCGTTGCTTCCCACCGCGTCAACGACACCAAGGTCCAGGACGCGTACTCGCTCCGCTGCGCACCCCAGGTTGCCGGCGCGGTCCGCGACACAGTGACGCACGCTGAACTCGTGGCCTCCCGCGAGTTGGCCGCAGCCATCGACAACCCCGTGGTACTCCCGGACGGCCGCGTGTCCTCCAACGGCAACTTCCATGGCGCTCCGGTGGCCTACGTGCTGGACTTCCTTGCGATCGCAGTGGCGGACTTGTCCTCCATCGCGGAACGCCGTACGGACCGCATGCTGGACCCGGCGCGCTCACACGGACTCCCGGCCTTCCTTGCCGACGATCCCGGAGTGGACTCGGGCCTCATGATCGCCCAGTACACCCAGGCCGGGCTCGTCTCGGACAACAAGCGTTTGGCCGTCCCTGCGTCGGTGGACTCCATCCCGAGCTCGGCCATGCAGGAAGACCACGTCTCCATGGGTTGGCACGCTGCCCGCAAGCTACGCAAGGCCATCGAGAACCTGCGCCGTGTCCTGGCTGTGGAACTCGTCACGAGCGCCCGTGCCCTCGACATCCGCACCCAACTGTCTGGTGGCGAACTTACCCCGGGGCCGGCTGGCACCGCCGTGATCGAGGTACTGCGCGGCGTCGTCGACGGGCCCGGAACTGACCGTTTCCTCTCACCTGAGCTGGAAGCTGCAGACCGTCTTGTGGGCGCCGGCGAGGTGCGATTGGCCGCCGAATCCGCCGTCGGAATTCTCGCCTGACGCCGAACAAAATACGGTTCGAGTGAACAATAGGAAGCGCCCCGGAAATGTTTGGCAATACGCGCCCCGGGGCGCTTTCTGTGTAGTAAAACTTATGGGGTACGGCATGTCCACGCCGACGATGTCGTGGGCCTGCCGGGGAATATCCGTTTACAACTGAAAACAACGAACATCCACAAAGGGGTAGAAGTTCAATGAAGGCACGCGGGACAGTTCTGTCCAGGCGAATCGCACAGTCCGCCGTCGTTTCCAACTGGGGAACGTTGAAGGTGGGGGAGCGGATCGAAGTCGTAAGGCACGCACATGTGGTCGCGGCGGGGGAGGTGCAGGAAGTCTCGGGCAGCGGCAACGTTGTGTGGCTTGAACCCGCAGGGCCTGGCGCCGATGAAGCCGCCAAACAGCTTTTCATGAAGTCCGACGGCGTGGAGTTGCGCCGGGTGTAGCGACCTGCAAGAAACCGAGTTAAAGAACCGGGGCTTGTTTCCCATTCCGCGCCTTCTTGGCGTTGTCTGGAAAACAAGCCCCGGTTTTGTTGTACCTATTTCTAGGAGCGATCCTATGCGGCGAGGACCTCACGGGTCTGGCCGAACGGGACCGACTCGTCCAAGGCAACCGTGTAGCTTCCGGGCTCCCGGCGGGTCACCAGGATCCCGCAGCGGCCGTCTTCGGCAGCGGCTTCGATGAGCGTGCTGACGGCTTCGTCAAGTCCGGCATGGACTTCGTCGACGGACGCAAAGGACAAATGGATCTCGTTGTTTTCTATCGTGGCAGTGCTCATTGGGGGCCTCCTTCTGCAGGATGCCGCGTTGGGGAGCGGCAATTCCTGCATAAAAGATAGCAAAGTGTCATGGGATGTCTGTCATTCTGGGAGCTGGATCACCGGCGTACCATCGCGCGCAACAGCTTCACGGCCACGGAGAGTGCCGCGATATCCACCGGGCCGGGCTTGATCGCTTCCTTGATGGTGTCCTGGATGCGGGCGAGTTGTTCGATGTTTCCGCGTTCCCAATCCTCGATCCTCCCTACGGGGTCGGCGCTTGCCTCAGAGGAGCGGGGCGTGTGCCGGACCACGGCCTTGGTCATGTCGGCAAGCACCAGGTACATGTCGTCGCGGAGTGCTGCACGCGCCAAGGCTTCCCAGTGGGTGTCCCGCCGCAACAGAGTGATGTGTTCCAACAGGGGAATGGCTGAAATCCGTTCGAACACGGCGAAGTACACCTCGGCCACGTCCTCAACGGGCTCCTGCAATTCCTCGGCGATCGCGGAAATGTCCAGGAGGCCGTAGCTGACCAGGAGTTCGGAGGCCCGAAGTCCCAATTCGTGTGGCAAGCCGACAGAATCGGAGTGGGCAAGGCGCGTCAGCGAGTGTTGCAGGTTGATCCCGTGCAGGAAGCGCGCGAAGTTCGCCCGCATCAGGGACATGGGCCGCTCGAGCCGCGCAAAGGCGTCCGCTATGGGCTTGTCCCGGAAATCGTGGGTGACGTACCAACGGGTGGACCGGTCGAGGAGGCGGCGCATGTCCAGGGCCACGGCGCATCCATGTTCGCTGGGGACGTTTGCCGGTATTTGGGCGATGGCCGCAGTGACCGAATCGAAGTCCCAGATCCGGCGCATGACCACGAATCCACGCGCCACAGCGGCCGCCGAAACCGTGGTCTCTTCCATGGCACGGAACGCGAAGGCTATGCCGCCGAGGTTGATCATGTCGTTGGCCACCACCGTGGCGACGATTTGGCGGCGCAAGGGATGCGTGGAGAGGTCCTCGCCGAACCGTTCCGAGAGCTGACGGGGGAAATAGTCGCGCAGCGTTTTCGAAAACCACGGATCGTCCGCGAGCCCGCCCTCCGTCAGTTCCCGGGCGAGCTCGATCTTCGCATAGGCCGCCAGCACGGCGAGTTCAGGTGAGGTCAATCCGACTCCGGTCTCTACGCGGGCGTGGATTTCCTCGGTAGTCGGCAGGCCTTCGAGATGCCTGTCCAGGTCCGTGGCCGATTCGAGCCAGTCCATGGTCCGTTCGAAGCTCGGGCTCCACTCGAGGACCAGTTGCTTGTCGTTGAGGAGGAGGACGTTTTGGTCAACGTTGGTTTTCAGCACGAGCCGCCCCACCTCGTCCTGGAGTGAGTGCAGGAACTTCGTTCTTTCGTTCGGGGACATCTTGCCCGCGGCGATCATCCGGTCCAGGAAGATCTTGATGTTCACCTCGTGGTCCGAACAGTCCACGCCGGCGGAGTTGTCGATGGCATCGGTGTTTACGAGGATTCCGGCCAGCGCAGCCTCGATCCTGCCGCGTTGGGTGATGCCGAGATTGCCGCCCTCGGCGATGATCCGGGTTCGCAGTTGGGCGGCGTCGACCCGGATGGCATCGTTTGACTTGTCTCCGACGTCGGCATGCGTCTCGGTTGAAGCCTTGACGTAGGTGCCGATCCCGCCGTTGTAGAGCAGGTCGACGGGGGCCGTGAGGACGGCCCTGAGCAGCTCAGGCGGGCTCATCGCCGTCGTTCCGTCCTGCAATCCCAAGGCGAGGCGGACCGGTTCGGTGATGCGGATTGATTTGTCGGCCCGGGAGAACACTCCTCCACCGTGACTGAGCTTCGCGGGGTTGTAGTCGGCCCAGGATGAGCGGGGGAGCTTGAAAAGCCGTTTCCGCTCGGCGAAGGAAATGGCCGGGTCCGGGGTTGGATCCAGGAAGATATGCCGGTGATCGAAGGCTGCCACCAGCTTGATGTGATTCGAGAGCAGCATTCCGTTGCCGAACACATCGCCGCTCATGTCGCCGATGCCCACCACGGTGAAATCCTCGGTCCGGGAGTCGATGAGCAGTTCGCTGAAATGGTGCCGCAGGGACTCCCATGCGCCGCGGGCCGTGATGCCCATCTGCTTGTGGTCATAACCCACTGAACCGCCGGACGCGAACGCATCGCCCAGCCAGAATCCGTATTCTGCCGCGAGGTCGTTGGCAATGTCGGAGAACGTGGCTGTGCCCTTGTCCGCGGCCACCACGAGGTAATAGTCGTCGCCGTCGTGCCGTACCACGCGGGCCGGCGGAACAACCCGTTCGGCAACCAGGTTGTCCGTGATGTCCAGTAGTCCACGAACGAAGATCCGGTAGCTTTCCTGGCCCTCGGCCAGCCAGGCCGCCCTGTCTTCGGCGGGGTCAGGGAGCTGTTTGGGGTAGAAGCCGCCCTTGGCTCCGGTGGGAACGATGACGGCGTTCTTCACGGTCTGGGCTTTCACGAGTCCCAGGACTTCTGTGCGGAAGTCCTCACGGCGATCGGACCAGCGCAAGCCGCCGCGGGCAAGCGGGCCGAACCGCAAGTGGACGCCTTCCACCCGTGGCGAGTAGACCCAGATTTCGAACTGCGGCCGGGGCGCCGGTGCTGCAGGGATGGAGGAGGGAGTGAGCTTGAAACTCAAATACGGCTTGTTCAGGTAGAAGTTGGTGCGCAGGGTGGCCTCCACGAGGCTCGCGAGTGAACGCAACAGGCGGTCGGCGTCGAGGACCGGTACGGCGTCGATCGCTTCCGCCAGTTCCTTGCGCGCGGCGTTGGTGGCTTGTGTCCGCGAGCTGTACTTGCCGCGGTCCGTTTCGAACAGGTCGCTTCCAGCCGCCATCTGCTCAGCAGGCGTCTTGTCAGCGGGCGTCGGGGCACGCAGTTCAGGATCGAACAGATCGGGTTCGAACCGGTCCGGATCGAACTTCGCCTCGAAGAGCGAAAGCAAAGCGCGGGTTGCACGCGCATTCTCACGAAGGGTATCCGCGATGAACCCGTACGAATTGGTGCTCCCCAGCTGCCGAAGGTACTTCGCATATGCCCGCAGGATGGCTGTCCGCCGCCAGTCGATCCCCTCCCGGATGACCAGGGCATCGAAGGCGTCGGACTCCGCGTCTCCCCGCATCGCGGCACAGAACGAAGCGGCCAGCAGATCGCCGGTTACCACGGGATCAACTCCGCGCGGGTAGACGAGGCCCAGGTCGTAAAGGAAATAGGACCGCCCGTCGGCACGCTGCACGTCGAACGGCCGCTGGTCGAGGACGCGCAAGCCCAGGTTGTGGAAGAACGGCAAAATCTGACTCAGGCTTTGCGGGCGGGTCAAATAGAGCCGAATCCGCGCATCCTCGGCGAGGACGGCAGTTCCCTGTCGCTTGTAGACGGCGAGCAGCGGGTCCGCGGTGTCGCCGTCGGGCAGGTCCGCTTCCGGGGATGGGAAACTTTCGAACCGGACGATGTCCTGAACCGCGTCTTCCACCTCGTAATCGGCCTTGTAGCTGGCCGGGAAGGCTGTGGCCCACTGCCGGGACAGCCGGGCGGCCTCGTTCGCGGGGAACCTTGCCCGCAAGGCTTCGTCCAGGCCTTCCGCCCAGGACCGCGTCGCGGCGATAATCCGCTGCTCCAGTACGGCAGGGTCGACGACGGCGCGCGCTCCCTCCCGTGGCAACAGGACCCGGAAGGACACCCGGGCCATGGCGGATTCGCCCAAGCGGAGTTCGAACTCGATGGCCCCGGAACCGAAGGCCTCACGAAGTTCGCGTTCAATGTTGAGCCGGACGGCCGTGCTGTAGCGTTGCCGCGGCAGGAAAACCAATGCCGTCATGAAGCGGTTGTGCGAGTCCGGACGGAGGAACAACCGGGTGCTGTGCCGTTCTTGGAGGCGCATGATGTCCCGCGCGTGCTCCGCCAACTGCCTGGCGTCGATGTGGAAGAGCTCGTCGCGCGGATAAGCCTCCACCACGGCCAGGAGTTCCTTGCCACGGTGTGACGCGGGCGGGTAGCCGAACGTCCGCAGTACCTCGTCCACAGTGTCCCGGATGACGGGAATCTGGAGTGCCGAACGGGACGCCGAGCTGGGAGCGAAAAGGCCGACGAAGGTGCGCTCGCCGATGTTGTCAGCGCCGCCGAGGCTGATTTCGTCGAGGTAGGCGCGCCGGAGCACGGTCGAGCGGAGCGTCGATTTGGTGAGCGTCAGGAGGGGCCTTGCCGACGGCCCACCTTCGGACGGCTCGGATTCGGACGCGTCGACCGCCACCTTCCGGAGCAGGCCGAGACTCCTCCGGCCGCGGTAGCCGAGGAAGACGAAATTCCCGTCGTCCAGCCAGCGCAGCAACTCCTGGACCTCCTCGCCGCCGGACAAACCCTCCAAGCCCCTGATCTCGTCGGCAAGTTCCTGGTGGATGGCAGCCGCGTCTTCCGCGGCGGCCCGGACATCGCCAAGGACGCTCCGCAGCCGTTCAACGAGGTGTTCGGCACTCGTTTCGTCCGGAAGCCGGGAAATCTCGACGGCGATCCAAGCCTCCGTGAGCGGCCCGCCGTCGTCGTGGTCCAGAAGGGTGACCGGGGCGGAAGGCTCGACGCCGGATGGCAGTCCGGCCCGCAGGGGGCCGCGGTGGACGTCGGTCAGGCGATGGGTGGCTGGATCCCGGGTGACGGTGAAAGTGGGGTGGACCAGGAGCCGGATGGAGGCGTTGTCCCTGGCGATTTCCGCAGTGACCGACGGGACGAGATAAGGCATGTCCTCGGTGACAATGGCTACGAGGCTCGCGTCGGCCTCGTTCAGGACGCCGATCACAGCTTGCCCGGGAGCACGACGTTCCGCCAATGAGCGGTGATACCGGGCACGCTCGAGGAGTGTGTCCGTGGTGTAGTTGCGGACATCATCATCGGCCACGTGCTCGTAGTAGTCGGTCAGGAACCGGTCCGGGGTCCCGGGAGCCGCGCCTCCCAATGCGTGGTCCGCGGGCTCGATCCTGGGTGACATGTCGCTGCGCCTCCGCCGCGCAAGGAGCGGCCGTGCTGTAGCGGTCGGCGAAGTCCTGCGCCTGATTTCATGATGGCTGGCGCGGGGCGGGGCGTAAAGGCTTGGGGTGCCGCGAGTGGTGATAACGCAATGAGACGTGGTGGCGGGATTCGAACCCGCGTGCGCTGCTTTGCAGGCAGCTCCCTGGCCTCTTGGGTACACCACGTGCATCGAGGTTAGGCAGGCTGCGGCGCGCGATCCAATAATCGTTTCGAAGCCTTTCGCCGGGTTTCGGGGCGTTGCTTCAGGTGACCTCCCGCGACGCGCCTGGGGAACGCCTACGCCAGCAGCGTGTTCACCAAGCGCGCGGCCACCTTGGCGGTCCGGGAGTCGATATCGAACTCGGGGTTGAGCTCGGCAACGTCCAAGTGCAGGAGTTTCCCGCTCGCGGCAAGCTGCTTGCACACCGCGCTGATGACCGGCAGTGGCACGCCATACGCTGCGGGGGCGCTCACCCCCGGAGCCACCGACGCCGGCAGCACGTCCAGGTCAATCGTCAAGTAGAGCACGTCCACGGTGTCCAGGAACCGCGCCACGAATTCCTGCACACGCTCGGCGGAGCAGTCCTCATCCAGCAGGTATTTCACGCCCAGCCGGTCCGCCGTGTTGAAGAGGGTGCGCGTGTTGTTGGGCTCGGAGATTCCGACGACGGCGTAGTTCAGTTCGCGGCGCTCGGCGGCTTCGGCCCGGGCCATCTGCAGGAACGGCGTGCCCGAGCTTGGCGCCGGCTCATCCCGCAAGTCGAAGTGCGCGTCCAGGTTCAGGACGCCGAGGCGCTTGCCGCTTGTGACAGCCTCCGAGCCAGCCACGCCCAGGTAGCTGGCGAAGGCGGTTTCGTGCCCACCGCCGAGCAGCACCGTGAGTTTGCCGGCGTCGAGCAATTCCGAAATCACGCGGCCCGCGCGCTCCTGCCCTGCCTCCAGCGATCCTTCCTCGACAACGACGTCGCCGGCGTCGAACACGTCCCGGTCCAGATGGAAAGCCAGCGGGCCCAAGGCTTGGCGGATAGCTTCCGGCGCGGCAGCCGCGCCAATACGGCCCTTGTTGCGCCGCACGCCTTCGTCACTGCGGAAGCCTACGACGACGGCGGGCCGGGAGACCGCTTCAGTCGCGCCGCGGGCGGCCATATCGGGAGTGTGGGGCGCCACGGCTTGCCACCAGCGGCGGTGCTCGTCGCCGTCGCCGTCGAAACGGCCGGTCCACGGCGTCGGGCGGACATCGGCAACAGCGGGGGAAATCTCCATGATTCAAGCTCAGCGCATGACGGTGCCGAAAAGTACCGCTTGCAGGCCGCGGGTGTCCGGTATTCCGGAAAGGCTTATTTGACGCCCAGGATTTCCTCGACGGGACCGATCCCGAAGAACAGCAGGAACGCAGCGGCCACGGCCCACATGAGCGGATGGACTTCGCGGGCCCGGCCCTGGAACGTACGGATGAGTGCGAAGGAAATGAACCCGGCTCCCAGGCCATTGGCGATCGAGTAAGTGAACGGCATGAGGGCCATGGTCAGGAACGCGGGAATGCCTACGCCCCAGTCTTGCCAGTGGATCTTGCCCACCTGGGACACCATCATGAAGCCCACCACCACCAGGGCGGGGGCGACGGCTTCGAACGGGACCAGGTTGATGAGCGGGGTGAAGAACATGGCCACCAGGAACAGCAGGCCGGTCACGATTGAGGCCAGGCCGGTCCGTGCACCTTCGCCGATGCCGGCACCCGATTCCACGAAGATCTGGTTGGAGGACACGGATGAGCCGCCACCGATGATCGCACCGAGCGCGTCCACTTGCAGGACGCGGTCCACGTTGGGGATGTTTCCGTGCTTGTCGATGTTTCCCGCTTCCCTGGCGAGGCCCACCATGGTTCCCATGGCGTCGAAGAAGATGCTGAGCAGGATCACGAACGCCAGCAGCGTGGCTGCGATGATGCCAAGGTGCTGGAACGCGCCGATGGGGTTCGCCTTGCCGATGAGGGACAAGTCCGGCGCGGCCCACTCGGTGAACTTGGGCGCCACCAGCGACCAGCCACGCGGGTTGTAGGTCTTGCCGTCGAAGCTCGGGCCGATGTGGAGGGTGAATTCCAGGATGGCCGCGAGGGCCGTGGAGACGATGATGCCGATCAGGATGGCGCCGCGTACCTTGCGGACCACCAGGGCGATGGTCAGCACGAGACCCACGACGAATACCAGGGTGGGCCAGCCAAGCAGCTTGCCGTCGACGCCCAGGCCAAGCGGGACCGTGGTGCCGGCGGCGTCCGGGATGCGGCGCACGAAGCCGGCGTTGACCAGGCCGATCAGGGCGATGAAGAGGCCGATGCCCACGACGATCGCGGTTTTCAGGGCCTCAGGTACGGCTTTGAAGACCGCGGTCCGGAACCCGGTAAGCACGAGGATCAGCATGGTGAGGCCCGACAGCATCACGAGGCCCATCATGTCCGGCCACGTCAGGCCGGGGTGCGAGGCAATGGTGACTGCCACGAAGGCGTTGACGCCCAGCCCGGTAGCTATGGCGAAGGGGTGCTTGGCCCAGGCTCCCATGAGGATCGTCATGATGCCGGCTACGAAGGCCGTGGTGGCAGCGACCGCGGCGAAGCCAAGGGAAGCACCACTGGAGTCCGTCCCGGAAAGGATCAAAGGATTGAGGACCACGATGTAGCTCATGGCAAAGAACGTCGCGAAGCCGCCTCGGATTTCTCGCGAGTAGTTGGATCCGCGTTCCGAAATCTTGAAGTAGCGGTCGATGGCTGAGCCCTGCTTGAGCATGGAAGTCTCCGGGGATCGGGGAAGTGTGCTCTCAAATCCTATGCCCGCGGCTTCGGCCATCCCGCGAATTCGCCTAGTCTGTAAGGAATCCAACACCAAGGGAGTCATTCGCTCATGCGCCCTATCCGCCAGCTGCTGGCCGTCGTCGTCGCTTTCGCAGCGGTTCTTTTCTCTGCCGCGCTTCTCTCAGCGGCACCCGCCTTCGCGCACGACGTCGCCGAGTCAACGTCACCGGCCAATGGCTCAACGGTTGCCAACGTCCCGGACTCCGTGTCCATCACGTTCAACAACCGGCCGCTCCTGCTCGGCTCGCAGATCCGGGTGAACGACGCCTCAGGTCAGAACTGGGCAGATGGTTCCGTCGAGATTGTGGACGCCGTGGTGTCGCAGAAGCTGCGGCCGGGCGCGCCTGCCGGTGCCTTCACCGTCATTTGGCGAGTTGTCAGTTCGGATTCGCACCCCATCGAAGGCACCTTCACGTTCACCGCCAAGGCAGGGAGTACGACGGCGGGCAGCGGCTCCGCGAGCACCGCACCATCCGTGGAGGTGCCCACCGCAGGCACTGCCGCACCGGGTTCCACGGCGACGCCGGAGAAGGTACCCGATGCCTCCCAGCCGTTCCCTTGGAGCATTGTGGTGTTCGCGGTGGTTGCCGCGGGCCTGCTGGTCTTCCTGGGCATCACGGCACGACGCCGGCTCGCAGGCGGGGGTTCTGACGACGCCGAGGATTCTGACGATATCGAGGATGACGAGGACGAGCCTGGCAGCCTAGAGAAGAAGCCCTAGGCCAAGGCAGGAACAGCTGCAAAGGTGCCGGTGAGGGCCCCATGGACACTGTCCGGGTAGACCTTGGCGGATATCGCCTGGCCCACCACCTTGGCTTGGCGCAGGACTTCCTTCGGGGTGGGCGTGGCAAGTTCGCCGACGCCAACAAGGTACATTCCAATCGCGCGCATGGCTGCGACGAGGTTCTGGCCGATCGCGATGCCGAGCTCGGCGAGCATCCGCCGCAACTGGCTTTGTCCACAACGGGTGACAACGACGTGGTCGGCCAGGAGAACTCCGTTGGCGGTGTGGACGGCCCACTGGGTCCCCACGGCGGCTTCGTCCATTCGATCGAGCCGGACGGTTCGCGTGGTGCTCCGCACATCGAGCCCGTGACTGGCTGCGTAATTGCGCAGGTGCCGCAGAATTTCGCTGCGCTCCTGGAGGCACGCGGCGTCCGCGGCGTCGCAGCGCTGCAGGATCCCGGTGTTGAGCGGCTGCAAGGGTGCGTGGACATACATTCCGTCCACCACGATGGCGTCTACGCCGTAGCGGCTGAGTTCACTGGCCACGGCCAAGCCGGGCATGCCGGCACCGATGACCACAGCAGTGGTGCGTTCCGTACTCGCAGCAGGCATGGTTGACACAGCTTGGCTCCTCTTTGAAGGTGCGTTGCCGAGGCAACACCGTCGGTGGCGTCCGGGTCCCCAAACGGTCGCGAATGATGGCCGTTGATGTGCTGAAAAACACGATCCCCGGTCACCAGTGCCTCGAACATTACAGAAGAAATCGCGTGGTGGATAGCCCCGGCACCGGCATGTCCGCCGATGCGTTTTTCGCGCCCCGATTCGGCGGATTTCCACGCCCTCCTGCGGGTTTCCACATGCGCTTCTTCCGGCTTGATTCGCCCCTTGCAAACGAGAATAGTGAGCATTGGAGGCCGCAACTCACGGCAGTCAAGCGAGAAACACGTTGTGGGCGCGGCCTCTGGCAGAATAGCCGCAACATCAGCAGCAGTGCGAGGAGGCAGGCCCCATGGACCAGCACGGCAAACACTCTGAGAGCCATCGACCAGAGACCGAAGGCAACAGGGAGGAACCATCCATTGCCCCAGGCGGGATTGTGGTGGGCGTTGACGGCAGCGAACACGGCCAATGCGCCCTCATTTGGGCCGCCCGCGAGGCTGAACGCAGGCAGCTTCCCCTGCATGTAGTCACGGCTTACTCCGTGCCCATCTTCGCGGCTTCCGGGCTGGACGGCGGCTATGCAACAGTGGATGACTCCGTTATCCGGGACGGCGCCGAAGCAATCGTCAAGCAGGCCCTCGAGAAGGTTTCCGGCTACGCCATCGACGTCGATGGATCGGTGGAGAACGGAGATGCCTCCGGCGTGCTGCTCGATCTGTCCGAAACGGCCGAGCTCCTGGTCTTCGGCACCCGGGGACGCGGAGGGTTCGTCGGCCGGCTCCTGGGCTCCGTGAGCAGTGCCCTGCCGGCGCACTCCAAGTGCCCCACCGTGACAGTCCCGCTCTTCTGCGCGGACCGGTTGGGAGAAACCACAGAGGACAAGCACATCAAGGCCGAGCGGGCGAAGGCCGGTTCCCGCGTGATCGAAAACGTCGTCGCAGTCGGCGTGGACGGCTCCGAGCAGGCCCGCGTTGCCGTGCTGGAAGCCGCAGAGCAGGCCGAACGCATGGGCGCCAAGCTGCGCGTCATCTGCGCCGTACCCGAGTACAGCGGTTCCTTGGCGTGGGTTCCGGCACCCCTGGACCGGGAGGCACTCTTCAAGGACATCAGGGTTCAGCTCGACGCAGGCCTAGCGTGGCTCAAGAGCCACTTCCCCAAGCTTCAAGCGGAAACTCAACTACTTGATGGTTCGCCCGTGGAAGTTCTCGTGGAAGTGAGCCGCAGCGTCGAACTCGTGGTGCTGGGCACGCGCGGGCGGGGAGGCTTCGCAGGAATGCTCCTGGGGTCGACTTCGGATGGCGTCCTGCACCATGCCAAAGGGCCCGTGCTGGTTGTTCCCGACCGCGAGGACCCCAGGCTGGCGGACCGCGCCAACTTCGGTCCGATGCTCGCCGCATAACAGCCAAACCCAAGGACCGGTGGACGCAGGCGGACGGCAATGGTGGAGCACGCACAGCCCGGTGAGGCATCGCGCTTGATCGTCGAGCTGCGCCGGATCCGGGCAACCATGCTTCCAGAGGTCGGCGGCAAGGCGGCCAATCTCGGCGAGCTGATCTGGGCGGGACTTCCGGTCCCGCCCGGGTTTTGCCTGACAACGGAGGCTTACCAGCGTGCGCTTCAGCCCGATGGCAGCTCGGGGTCGGCGCTCCCGGACATCCTCCGTGGCCTTGGGGCCGTGGAACCCGGCGACCTTGAAGGGCTCGCTTCCCTCGCGGCCCGCGCCAGGGAAGCGGTGCTCGACGCCGGGATCCCGGCCGAGGTCGAAGACGCCGTTCGCTTGGCCTACTCCGCGCTGGGCTCGGAAGTGCCTGTGGCCGTCAGGTCCTCTGCCACGGCCGAGGACCTGCCCTTTGCCAGTTTCGCCGGCCAGCAGGACACCTACCTGAACGTCGTGGGTGCCGACGCCGTGCTGCAGGCCGTCCGGAAGTGTTGGGCGTCCCTGTGGACCGACCGGGCGGTCAGCTACCGGGCAAGCAACGGGATCGACCACGCCACGGTGACGCTCGCCGTCGTCGTCCAACGGATGGTGGAGGCTGAAGCTGCAGGGGTGTTGTTCACCGCCAATCCCGTGACCGGGCGGCGCTGCGAGGCGGTCATCGACGCCAACCCGGGGCTCGGTGAGGCCGTGGTGTCCGGCGCGGTGAATCCGGACCATTTTGTGGTGGATTCCCTCACCGGCAGGATCACGGAACGAAGGATCGGCGACCGGAAGCTCGTGATTCGCTCCATTCCCGGCGGCGGGACCGAAAGACTCGGCCCGGCGGCGCTGGCCGAAGACGGAACGGCCGGGGATGCCTGCCTTGCCGACTCCCAGATCAGGGCGCTCGCTGTCCTTGGCCAGCGCGTCGAGGAGCATTACGGAGCACCGCAGGACACTGAATGGGCCATCGATGGCGAGGGCAAACTGTGGCTCACCCAAGCCCGGCCTATCACCACGCTCTACCCCCAAATGACCCGCCAACCCGCAGTCCCCGGGCCCCACGCGTACCTTTGCTTCAGCCTCGCCCAAGGACTCACCCGTCCCCTGACTCCCATGGGCCTCGCGGGCATCCGGCTCATGGGGTCCTCGGTAGCCGACGCGGCGGGATTCCGGGTTCCCGAACCGCGGGACGGGCCTTCGCCCTACTACGAGGCAGGGCAGCGGATCTATTTTGACCTCACTTCCGTGTTCCGAAGCAAGGCCGGGCGGGCCATCGTGCCCAGGATCTTCGACGTCATGGAAGCACGTTCCGCGGCTATTGTGCGCGGCCTGTTCGAGGACCCGCGTTTCGCCGTCACCAGCAAGACGCCCTTCAAACTGCTCAGGCACATTGGCCCGATCGTGCTCCGCTTCCGCCTTCCGGAGATCCTCCTGCGTGCCCTCTTTCGGCCGGACGTTGCCCTCGACAAGGTGGAACAGCTGGGCGGGAAACTGGAGGCCATACATGAAGTTCCCGCCGATGCCGCTCCCCGTGAAAAGCTGGACAACGCCGAGCGGATACTTCGCGAGGGATTATTCCCCATACTGCCCAATATCCTGCCTCCGGTAGCTCTTGGTTTCGCGATGATCGGGGTGGTCCGGAAGATACTTGGCGAGCAGGCCTCCTGGGGTGAGCTCCAAACCATCATCCGCGGCCTGCCCAACAACGTCACCACCGAAATGGACCTTGCTCTGTGGCGGCTCTCGGCCAGCATCCGCGACGATCCCGCTTCCGTGGAGGCCTTTACCGGTGGCGATCCCGCTGCGCTCGGGGAGCGCTACCGCGGCGGCGGGCTTCCGGTCCTCGCGCAGGCGGGATTGGCCTCGTTCCTGCGCGACTACGGGCACCGGGCCATCGCGGAAATCGACCTGGGCATGCCCCGCTGGTCCGACGACCCCACCCACATCATCGGAGTCCTGGTCAATTACCTTCGCCTCGACGATCCCCGCCTGGCGCCGGACAAACAGTTCGAAAAAGCTGCCCACGACGCCGGGGAGCAAGTCGCCGTGCTAGTGGCCCGTGCACGGTCCAAGAGTCCGTTGCACGCGAGGATCGTCAAAATGGCACTTGAACGGACACGCATGTTTGCAGGACTGCGTGAGCTTCCCAAGTACCACCTCGTGCGGGGCTTCGCCGCGGTCCGCGCCCAGCTTTCGGAAGTAGGGGAGGCCTTGGCGGACGCGGGCGTCATCGACGACGCCGGCGACGTCTTCTTCCTGGATTTCAATGACGCCCGCCGCGGCTTGGACGGCAAGGATTTCCACGATCTGGTAGCGCAGCGGCGCGAGGCTTACGAACTTGAACTCAAGCGCCGGCACGTGCCGCGCGTACTGCTCTCCGACGGCACCGAGCCGGAAGCCCTGCCCGGTTTCCTGGGCGGTGGGACGGGGGTGCCGGCGTCGGATGGCATGCTGCTGGGAACTCCGGCTTCGGCGGGAACGGTGACGGCGGTGGCAAGGGTGATCATGGACCCGGTGGGCGCGCATCTCGAACCCGGAGAAATCCTGGTGGCGCCCTCCACGGATCCTGGCTGGACGCCCCTGTTCCTGACCGCCGGGGGACTCGTGATGGAGATGGGCGGGCCCAACTCACACGGCGCCGTCGTGGCCCGTGAGTACGGGATTCCCGCAGTCGTCGGCGTCCCGGATGCCACGTCCCGGATCAGTTCCGGCGATACGATCACCGTGGATGGTGCCGCAGGGACGGTCGCTGTCTAGCGCCTATCCCCAGCCGAGCTCGTGCAAACGGTCGTCGCCGATGCCGAAATGGTGGGCGATCTCATGGATCACGGTGATGGCCACCTCGTCGATTACTTCCTGGCGGGATCCGCAGATATCCAGGATCGGCTGCCGGAAAATGGTGATCCGGTCAGGGAGGGAACCGGCATCCCACCAAGAGTCCCGTTCCGTCAACGGCACACCCTCGTACAGGCCCAGAAGTACGGTGTCCGGATCGTCTCCAGGCTGCGGGGTGTAGTCGTCTTCGATGAAGATGGCCACGTTGTCCATGGCCCGGGCCGCTTTGTCGGGGATGAGGAGCAAGGCGTCGCTGACGGCCGCCTCGAAGTCTTCCGGCGACATCGCGAACGGAACGGTATTGAACTGCGCAGCCCCAGCGCTAGCGCCAGTGCCAACCCCCTCGCCAGCACCAGGGAGCCGGGAGGAAATGAGCTGGCCGCCAGGGGTATCGCCGTCGGGAACAATCGGCAGGCCGGGAGGTAGATTCGCGGGCATGATCTGACTCTAGTCCGTGGCCCGGTCGTTGACGCCGGATGTCGTGGCAGCTAGAGTTTTCCGCGGTGGTAATTCGTATAACTCTGCTCCAGGTTAAGCCCGGCCAGCCGTGCGGATCAGGTGCAAGCACCCCCAGCGCGTTCAACAGAAACACATTCAAGAGACAGGCTGGCCCATGACCCGCCCCGGAAGCCGTTCCGGCACGACGATGAACGACGTCGCTGCCGCTGCCGGTGTTTCCCAGGCCACGGTCTCCCTGGTGCTCAACGACGCCGCGGGAACCAGGTTCTCGGAGGAAACCCGGCGCAGGGTCCATGCCGCCGCCCACGAACTCGGATACCGGACCAACGCACACGCCAAAGTGCTCCGCGACGGAGTGGCGGGCATGATCGGCTTCGTGGGCGACTTCGTGGCCACTGCGCCATTCGCGGGCAAGATCATCGAAGGCGCCCAAGCAAGGGCTTGGGAGGCCGGACTGCTCCTCCTGACCGTCAACACCGGCGGTGACAAGGACCTCGAGGCCGCTTCATTGGAGGCCATGCTGTCCTACAAGGTGGCCGGAGTGGTCTACGCCGCCATGTACCACCGGGTCCTTGACGTGCCGGATGTCCTGGCCGAGGTGCCCTCCGTCGTGCTCAATTCGCGCGACCGTTCCGGGCGCTTTCCGAGCATCGCTCCCCAGGAGGAGCTGGGTGGGTACACCGCTACCAAACACCTGCTCGACGCGGGTCACCGCCGTATCGCGATGATCAACATCGGCGCAGAGGACGGTGAGCTTCCCGCCGCCGTCGGACGCCATGCGGGCTATCTCCGGGCACTCAAGGAAGCCGGCCTCAATCCGGACCCCGGGCTCCACAGGATCGGAGAAGGTCATGAATCCGGCGGCTTCGACAATGCCCTCGCGCTCATGAGGGGTCCGCAGCCACCCACCGCCATCTTCTGTGCCAACGACCGCACAGCCTGGGGCGCCTACCAAGCATTAAGCCAGCTCGGGCTGTCGATCCCGCACGACGTGTCGCTGGTGGGTTTCGACAACCAGGAAACGCTCGCCCCGCACTTGCGGCCCGGGCTGACCACGCTGGAACTGCCCTTCCTTGAGATGGGCCGGCGCGCCATCGAACTGCTGCTGGCCGGCGCGGAACGCGACGGCAGTACCGAATACTTTGAATGTCCCCTCGTCGAACGCCATTCCGTCGCGGCGCCCCTGAAAACCACCAGTAGCCACTGAAATCCCCAACCAAGGAACAGAAACCTATGAACCACTCGCCCCTTGCGTCCGAGCCTCTCGACGTCGTCGTGGTCGGCGAAGCCCTCATTGACATCGTCAACTCGCCCGCAGGCCAGACCGAATACCCCGGCGGCTCGCCTGCGAACGTCGCCTACGGCCTCGGGCGGCTCGACGTGAAGGCCGGGCTACTGACCGCCGTCGGGCGTGACTCCCGCGGCGAGTCCATCTCCGCGCACTTGGCAAGCGCCGGTGTGGTTGTCCTGCCGGGCTCGCAATCACTCGCGAAGACCGCGACGGCGACGGCGGAGATCGCCGCGGACGGTTCGGCCGAGTACACCTTCGACATCGAGTGGAAGCTGGGTCCCGCCGCGCTCCCTTACGCCCCGAAGGTGCTCCACACGGGCTCGATCGCCACGTTCCTTGAGCCCGGTGCCGGCGTCGTCAGGACCCTTCTGGAGCAGGCCCAAGGCGGGTGCATCGTCACGTACGACCCCAACATCCGCACCGACCTCCTGGGCAGCCACGGTGAGGCGCTCCGCATTTTCGAGGAACTCGTGCCGCTGACCAGCGTGGTGAAGCTCAGCGACGACGACGCCTTCTGGCTCTACCCCGGCAAGTCCCTGGAAGAGACTGCCAATCACATCCTGGGCCTCGGTGCGGGCCTGGCCGTCGTCACGCGCGGCGCCCAGGGTTCCCTCATGGCGACGCCGCACACCCAGCTGACCGTCCCCGCGGTGACTTCGGTGGTGGCGGACACCATCGGCGCCGGCGATTCCTACATGTCGGCACTGATCCTCGGGCTGCTGCTGCGCGGCAGCCAAGGGCTCGCGCCCACGGTCCTCGAACGGATCGGGCAGACTGCCTCCATGGCCGCTTCCATTACCGTGGGGCGGCCTGGAGCCAACCCGCCCACGCACCGCGAGCTTCTCGCCGGGATGGCGAGGTAGCCGCGGCGGGGGTTCGACGGCGTCGGCTCGACGGCGGCGCTAGCCGGACGTGATCCTAGCGGGAGCGGCGCCGCGTCAACCCGACGCCCACGAGGCAGATGACGCCGCCCACGAGGCCCCAGATGGTGGGGATCTCCTTGAGCACCGCCCAGGAAATCAGGATCGTGGCCCCCGGAACCAGGTACGTCGTGGCGGCGAGTTTCCCGGCCTCAATGAGGGACAGCGCATAGGCCCACGTGGTGAAGGCGATGGCTGTCGGAAAGATCCCGAGATACACCAAGCCGAGAGTGGCCGGAAGGGGTGCGGCCTGCACTTCGGCCACCAGTTGTCCGGCCCACGGCAGGCAGCACACGGCGCCCACCATGATGCCAAACCAGGTGGCCTGTGCCGCGGAGAACTTGCGCAGCACGGGTTTCTGGACAATCACGCTCACCGCGGCGAGCACAGCGGCAAGGAGGCACAACAGCACTCCGGCGACATCCGCCGTCGAGCGCTGTCCCGAACCGAGTGCGATGAGCGCAACGCCGCCGAACGCCACGAGGCTGCCGATGATCAGCCACCGCGGAAAGCCTTCTTTCAGGATGACGCCGGCGAGGACGGCGATCAGGATCGGCGAGACGTTGATGAGCATGGCGCTGGTTCCGGCATCGAGCATGTGCTCGGCGGCGTTCAGGGCGAGGTTGTAACCCGCGAACCACATGACACCGTAGGCCACGATAGGCAGCCATTCGCGGCCTTTGGGCCAGCGCTTGAGCCTGGGCAAGGCGACAATGCCGAGCGCGACGGCGGCAACCACCAGCCGTCCGAGCGTCAAGGATCCGGGGGAGAAGCTGGGTCCCACGGCCCGGATGCCCACGAAGGCGGATGCCCAGAGGACAACGGTGACGATGACGGCGGCGATGCCGAGCTTGCTGATGGTCCGGGAGGGGGTGGTCGCCGGAGAGATTGGGGTGCTTGTGGCCATGATGCCAATCTAGCCCGGGATGGCCTCGACGGACTGGCGGAATTCGGACGTCTTTCAACAAGAAACCGCCAACTCTGACGCAGTGGATTTGAACGGCGGTTTGAGGCCTGGTTTGCGTTCCGGTTTTCATCCTGGTTTGCGTTCCGCAGGGGGCGATTTGGGAATATCCCCGACTATGCTCTAAAGTTTTAGAGTCCAGTTCGGACGAGCGAGAAGCGGTAAACGCATAGCGTTGTTGACCGTCGCGAATTCGGATTGTTCCAGGCCCCCATCGTCTAGCGGCCTAGGACACCGCCCTTTCACGGCGGCGGCACGGGTTCGAATCCCGTTGGGGGTACGCAAGGAACTGGTCGGACCGGACTGAAAAGTCTGGTAGGCTGGAAGCCTTGAAAAAAGCGGTAGAGATACTGCAAACAAGCAAGGCCCTGTAGCGCAGTTGGTTAGCGCGCCGCCCTGTCACGGCGGAGGTCGCGGGTTCAAGTCCCGTCAGGGTCGCTCTGATTGCCGGAAGAAATTCCGGCAATCATGGTGACATTGTCACCTAAGGCTCTGTAGCTCAGTTGGTAGAGCGTTCGACTGAAAATCGAAAGGTCACCGGATCGACGCCGGTCGGAGCCACCACTGGGAAGCGTCAGTTCTTCGGAACTGGCGCTTTTCTTCATTTAACCTGCAGTTGAAAAGCCTGGGGTTATTCGGTTTGTGCCTAAAAGGCAATCATTTCGGGTTATAGGACAAAACGTGTGTAAATCCCGCGCGTGTCACGTGCGTCCTGCCCAACCTTTGCGGGCCCAGAGGCCTTCCTCTGCGGTGGCTGTGTTGCCGTATTCCTCGGGTCCGTGTGGCTGCTCGACGGCGGTTTGGGCCGCCGGGCGTGTGGGTGTGTAGTGCTCGGGGCGGATGAGCTGGGCGGGCTGGTCCGCAGTTTCGCTGTGGAGATAGAGGTACCACTCGATGGCCCGCTTCTGGTGCTCTTCGCTCATCCCGCGGTGGGCCCGCAGAATCAGGCGCAGCTGCGCGTTCGTGCCGCCTTCGATCCGGTTTGTCGTGGCCGCGATATCGAGTCCTGTGAACTCGGTACGCAGGTAGGTGAACAGGCTCCCTGCTTGGCTGAGCCGCTCCAGGAGGCGGTAGGCCTTCCGGAGCCGGTCATGGGTAAACCACCAGGCCTGATTCGCCCGCACCCACGCCGGTGCCGGGGAGGCTGCGGTGCGGTAAGTCCGGGCCCGGACCAGT